>DAOLDN010000407.1:0-3777 GCA_035327385.1 Verrucomicrobiota bacterium
GGTATTCTGGCGCATGGCAAACGAGGTCACCGCCCTGGCAATCGCCGGATCTGCTGCCGTCACCGACGGCGACGCTTCCGACTCGGGATTGATCCACAGCGTGGCGGAGACGTTGCTGATGGCATAACGGATGACCACGCGATAATCCGTGTTCAACGCCAGGTTTGTGGACAGCGCCACGGCGGGAGAATTCGCTCCGTTCGCAATGCCGATTCTCAGATGGCCGCTCGCCGCGCCCGTCGTCAGCGCAAACACCTTGCAACGGAAATTGACCGCCGTGTTGTCCTTGAAATGGACGAAATATTCGCCCGCCGCCGACGGCAGCGCGAAGAAATTCACAGTGAAACTGGCGTAGAGAACCGTGTTCGTCGTGGCTGCATACGGCTGGCCCGCCAGCAAACGGTTCACATCCTCACTTTGCGGCGCGCTCAGGTCCACCCGTCCGTTCAACACCTCCACCTGGCCCGTCACGCCACTGTGCGTCAACCACGCCCCCTCGCTCACTGTCACCAGCGGCCCGTTCGCATAATCAAACGGCTCCTCAAGCAACACGACAGCCTTCGAGGTCAATACGACCGCGAACAGCGCGACAAACAACAAGATACGACTTTGCACAACGACCTGTTTGACGGCACAAACCGTGCCCAATTACGACTTGAGAAGGCTACGGCAACCCTCCTTTACGTCTTATGCCCCATAGTGTGACGCCACACCCCGCCGCCGTCAACCGCCGCGTCGGATACCCTTGAAACGGCCAACAATTCCCGTTGCCAGCCTCCGACAAACTCGCTATTCAACCACAAAGCCGAAAAAGGAAAACCAGCCGCATCAACCACGGATAAACGCCAATGCACACGGATCAGCGCGGATCGCTCATCCTCAACCGCACGACCGGGGACAATCCTCTCATCCATCGGATCGGACCGTCGGCCACAATCCGGGGTCAAGATGGCGGCAGAATGCATCGGCGCGATAACCCCAATCACTCAACCCTCAACACTCGGCAAAATCATGACAACTCAAACAACTGTCTGGGCTGTTCGTTTGAACGAAGCCACAGATGCAGCGATGGAGGAAATAAAAAAGGGGCTGCGAAAGCCCCGTGTGGAAGTCATCGTTTTACCTTGCGGCAAGCGGCTCGGCTCTTCCCAACCATTGACACCGCCCGACTGGTTTTGATCCGCCGCAAAGCTACCAACACACGTATGTAAGTCAACCGCCCAAAAATTAACGCCATGAAACACACATCGCTTGCCCCATCCGTCTTCAAAGAACGCGCTCGCCAGTGGCAGGAGCATGACTTCTATCGCAAAGCTGTTGTTCTTGGTTTGGACATCGGGTTGGATGGTATCGGCATCTATCTCCGCCAAGGCCCGAAAGAGGTTTTTGCCAAGACGTTGGATTTTGAATTGCCGGAGGCTGAAGCACTGGCTGGTCGGCGACAAAAGCGTGCGTGGCGGCATTGCCGAAAGAATCGCAAGACACGCTTACATCGTCTGAAACTCCTTTTTGAGAAACACGGTTTGCCATGGCTATCGGAGGAGCGCATGAGCCGGGCGCATCCGTATCGAGAGCGGCATCGCGCCATAACAAAAGGCGTTGCTTCGCCGGAAGCGTTGAGCATTTGCATCCGGCATTGCGTGATGCACCGCGGATTTGATTACGGGGGCACGGAAGAAGGCCGGTTTCCGTGGGGCGAATCCAATCAGTATTCTGCCGCGAACACATGGCTGGCGACTGCCTGCATCACGCCTGAAATGGCAGATCATCTCAAGACTCTCGCCCCGGAATTGGTCGCTAAGAAAAACTCGGCGGAGCAGGAATACAAATTCCAGCAACAAATTCTTGAACGCCTCGCCTGGTCGAAGGAGCACGACATCGCTCGCGTTCTGGCCGAACACTCCAAAGGCGGACACGATAATCTCCGTTTTCGCGCCCGTGGATTCAACTCCCCGCGTCAGAACGTCTGGCAACATTTGGAAGACATCATTCGCCGGCATTCCAAGTTCATCAAGAACGTGGATGAATTTATTGCCACGCTAAAAATCAACCCCAACGAACAACCGACCGATAAAGCTGCCGACCGTGCCCGCAAACGCGCAATTTTCTTCTACAATCGCAAGACACGTTTCGACATGGAGCGCCACTGGGCGAAGAAGGTGAACATCTGCCCCTTTGCGCGCCGGTTGGATCTGAATGATCCAGACACGCGCTGCGACGTGAAAGAGAATCTTGCCGTGCGACGTTGGAGCATTTTGGAATTCGCAGCCACGCGCCGGGTGGAACTGGACATTGTCGAGGGTAAGGGAAAATCAAAAACCAAACGGAATGTTCTCCACCGCCTGAACGCCAAAACGGTGGAAGCCTTGCTTGCTCTGGTCGCAAGGCATCATGCCGCATTGGAGAGAAAGGACAAAGCCGCAGAGCCAAAATGGGAAGAAGCAACGGCCTTGATTCTTGCGGACATTGCAGCAGTTCATGGTGCCATGGTCAACCCTTCGCCCCAAACCAAGTCCGAGTGGAACAAGAGCTTTTATACCCAGCTAAAGGATTTGGTTTTGCCCACGCTGGCCAACCGGCAAAAGCGCGCTTCGCTTTGCGCCGAGTCCGCCGAAAAGCTTTTTGGGATTGCCACCGCCAATGGCGCGGATTTCACACCCGAGAATGTCACCAACCGTCTCAAGGCTGCGGGATTTTATGATTGGCGGCGTGATCCCGGCGCGGACTTCAATCCGTATCCGCAGGTGGAATGCCTTTTGGGGCGACGCATCAAGCGCGGCAAACTGGCCGGGCAACTCTCACCTACACATCAAGGTTTGTTGCGCCGAATTTTTCAGGAACACAAAGACGTATTGAACGGCTTGGCAGCCCCGGACTATTGCGTCGTGGAAGTCATCGGCAATCCGCCACGGAACACGGAACAAAAGCGCGAGCAGCATAAAGAAATGCTCGCTCGCCGGGAAAAGCGGCAGGAATTATTCGAGGGACACAATCTTGACGACCACGGCATCGCCTCCAAGCGCCGACGCATCCAGCTTTACCACCAGCAGCACGGACGCTGTCCGTTCACAGGTGAAAAAATGCCGGACAACCCGCTCGATCCAAATCTGGAACTGGAACATTTGTTTCCTGAAGAAATGGGCGGCTTGAGCGTGGATGAAAACCTTGTCCTTACCTGGCGCACGGTCAATGGCGTGAAGGGCAAGCGCACTACGCTTCAAGCAGCGCAAGCTGGCCTTGTGGTCAAAGTGGGCAAGCAAGACCTGCGTTTCTTGTCATGGGACGCGATGCTAAGAAATGTTGGCGACATGAAATGGGGCGGGCGAAAGCGTGAAGTGTTCGCCTGGGGGACGAACAAAGAAGAACACTTTGACGCCGACGGAAATCTAAAAGTCCCGGATTTTGGCAACACCACGCGCGTGGCTCAACTGGCCCGACAACTCCGCGCCGAAGTCGCTCGTTGGATGACTGTGGAAAACAATCCCGACGAAGCCGCCCGGCGCATCGGCACGCCTTCCGGTTGGCTCGCTGCCCAAGCACGCAAAACATGGCTGGCGTCCGAGGACTATTTGAAAATTCGCAGCAACCTCGTCCACCACTTGATTGATGCCGCTGTACTTGCGCACATCCCACCACGCGAAGGCATGAACCACGTTGCCTGTGGTGGAATCTTTTACACCGAATGGGAAACCGTCAAAGGCAAGGATGGTAAATCCACCACCTTTCGCTTGTTGACCAAAGCGTTGCCGGAACTATCCCCTGCAGGGCGCTTGAAAC
>DAOLDN010000408.1:0-3765 GCA_035327385.1 Verrucomicrobiota bacterium
GTGGCGTTAGTGCCGAACCCAATGACCGGCTTGTTGGCCCGCACGGCGGTGTCCATCCCCGAAATTTGGATCGTTCCAGAGATTTGGATGACCACGTTGCTGGTGGAGTCCGCCCACTCCTTCAATTCATCGGCATCGGTCACGGTTACCACAGGGCCGCCCGCGCCGCCTGTGATGGTGTAGCCTGCGTTGCCAAACCCGATGTGACTGAAGTCCGGCGGATTGTCCGGTGGGGAAGCAACCCTCAACTGGTAATAAAGTTGGGCCAGGTCGCTATTAATTGCGTTTGTGAAGTCGAAGTATCCAGACGCATTGAAAGCGCCCGCGCCGGCAACGTTCCAGCCTTTTTTCGGTTGTGTGAAGTTCGTTGTCGTGACGACTTCGTAGGTGGCATTGGGTGTTCCATTGCTGCCGCGCAAAACGAGACCGCCGCCGGTGATGAACATCTCGGTGACAATCGGCGCCGAGTGTGATGCCGGGGCCGACAATTCGAGAGCGGTCGCGAGCAGAAACAGGGATGCCACCACCCTGACCGGGGCCGGGAGGATTGGCGGGGCATGCTTATGCCTATTGGGATTGTTCCGACCCGAAAGCGGATACAACAACATACTCGGCAACGTGTATCTGAGATTTTGGGATGCTCAAGCAGTGACCGGGCCAAGCGATGCCCAATTCTCTCATCGCTTCAAATTCACGGAATTGAGCTTGAGAGTTCAATCGTTCTAATCGGATGCATTTGACGGATCGCTGTTCTTCGATGCCGTCTGAGTGAGGCCCACGCTAAATTTGTGAAAATCGCGCCACGATGTGAAACAGCGGATGCAGGAAGACACCGCGCCCGCTGGTGGAATGGTCTGGAATCGTCGAGCGCGGGGGAGTTGCGACGGAAGCAATAGCCGGATGTGAACAAAGGATTACCCTGGCCTGCGCGTCAATACGCCAGTCACGGTGCGCGGTGGAGATTTGAATCCGGCGCAGTTATTTAATTTCGATCCGTCCGGCGCCGGCGCCCGCTGTGACAATCTGTTTCACTTTTTCGACCGGATCCGGCGCGAAATCGTAGGGTGGCGTGAACACGTCATCCGTTCCCGGAACGATGAGCGTGATGAGATTGTTCTTCGCGTTGGTGCTGCTGATGCCCCAGGTCGTGTTCAGTTCGAGATTGTTCGTCGCAAGAATCCTTCCGACCGCGTTTGTGGGGTCGGTGACATAGACTTCCCACGGATTTTTCACGTTCTCGAAAACGTTGTTTTCGACGCGGGACTGCGCGTTGAGCCGGGTGCGAACGCAGTAGTTGTTGCCTTCGGCGCTGTAATAATTGTTGTAGAGATGCACTGTGCCCCAGCGGATGGACGGCATGCGCTCCTTCACGTTCTGGGCCCACCAGTTGTGATGGAACGTGATTCGCAGCTTGTCGCGGGAGATTTCCTCCCTGTCGCTGGAGCCGAGGAGGCAGGCCAGCGCGTGCGGCTGGTTGGTTTCGTAGTAAAACTTGCACCAGGATATCGTGATGTTGTCTGACGCGCGGCTGATGTCCATCAGACCGTCGCGCGCGTTCAGAAAGGTGCAATGATCCACCCACACGTTCTGCGAATACAGAATTCCAAGGTTGTCATCGGTGCTTCCCTTGATGGTGAGGTTGCGGATGATGACATTGGTGGATTTGTAGAGATACAGGCCGCCGCCCTCCAACACGGCGTTTGTTCCCATGCCGATGATGGTCTTGTTGGGCCGCACGTGCGTGTCCATGCCGTTGATCTGAAGCGTGCCGGAGACCTGGATGATATACGGCGCTTTGGAATCCGCGTATTCCTTGAGTTGCGCTCCGTTCGTCACAGTGACAATTTCACCGCCGCCGCCACCCGTCAATTCGACCCCGATGTCGGCAAAGCCGCCGGTGGGTTGGGCAACGACAGACGACGGCAAGCAGGAGACAATGGTCAGGAGCAACGTTGATGCGAATCGTTTCATGGGTGTGGGAATCCTGGCTCAACAGAATCGAACCTCGACACTTCGAGAGATTGAAAACGCGTTTACTGGATTGGTTGACAAAGGCGACGTCGAAAAACTCGTGGTGGTCTTGTTCACAGGTTTTGTAAATCGGCGTGGTGATCAGGAGGTTGTCATTCCCGCATTCTTCTCGCAGTTAGATCGTTATTCTTTGCGACCACGATAATTTTTGGCTCAAGCAAGCAGCTTTCTCCACTTCTCCAATTGCTTCGCCACTTCCTTCGTGCCCGGGGTTCCGGGAAAATTGCGCCTGGCCATCGCTCGTTTCAGATCGAACACACCCAGCGCATCGCGACCGAAGGTGTTGTCCACGGATTGCAGGTCGGCAAGGGTGAGTTTGTTCAGCGGTTTGCCGCTGCGTTCGGCCAGCGCGACGACCGCGCCCACGACGTGATGCGCTTTGCGGAACGGCATTCCCTTTTGCACGAGGTGATCGGCCAGGTCGGTCGCGAGCAACGCGGGATCGCTCGCGGCGGCAAGGCAGGCAGATTTGTTCACTGCCGTGTGCAGCAACAGGGCGCTCATCAATCGCACGCAGGCGCGCACGGTGTCGGCGGTGTCGAACAGCCGCTCTTTATCTTCTTGGAGATCGCGATTGTAGGTCATGGGCAGGCCCTTGAGCAGCGTGAGCAGCGACATGAGGTTGCCATAGACGCGTCCGGTCTTGCCGCGCGTCAACTCGGCCACGTCGGGATTTTTCTTCTGCGGCATGAGCGACGAGCCGGTGGTGTAGGCATCGGCGATCTTGATAAAATTGAACTCCGCGCTGGCCCAGAGAATCACGTCCTCCGCAAGCCGCGACAAGTGCATGGCGAGCACGGCGCAGTCGGCGCAGAATTCAATGGCAAAATCCCGGTCACTGACGGCGTCCATGGAATTCTGCGTAAGCTGGACCTTGCCATCGGCGTCCACGAAACCGAGCAACTTGGCGACGAGCGCGCGGTCCAGTTTCAACGTTGAACCGGCAATCGCACCGCTGCCGAGCGGGCAGACGTTCACGCGCGAGTGGCAATCCCAGAGCCGCTCGCAATCGCGTTCGAGCATTTCGACGTAGGCGAGCAGGTGATGCGCGAAATGGACCGGCTGCGCGCGTTGCAGGTGCGTGTAACCGGGGATGATGACGTCGGCGTTGTGTTTGCCAAGGGCGACGAGCGAGCGTTGAAGGCCGACGATCTCTGCGAGCAGGGCCACGATTTCATCGCGCAACCAGAGCCTCACGTCGAGAGTCACCTGGTCGTTGCGCGAACGGGCGGTGTGCAGTTTTGCTCCGGCGGGTACTCGGGCTGTCAGCGCGCACTCGATGTTCATGTGAACGTCCTCCAGTTCGGGCCGCCACCTGAATCTGCCTGTTTCGATCTCCCGGGCAATTCTTGCGAGACCCGCGACAATCGCCTTCGCCTCGCTGCCAGTCAGCACGCCGATCTTTTGCAACATCGTGGCGTGGGCCATCGAGCCGGCGATGTCGTGCCGCCAGAGCCGCCAATCAAAGGAAATGGATTCGGAGAACGCGGCCACGTCCGCGCCCGGGCCACGCGAGAAGCGTCCACTGCGAGAGACTGGAGAGGTTTTTTTCATGCGTTTCTAGCCCGTCGAATGTGCGTCGTGTTCCGTGAAAAGTCACTCTCAAACGAAAGTACATGGCGGACGCATCAAAAGGGCGTGCATGTTGGACACGGAATGTTGCACGGCGCGGGTGGATGCGGGGAGCGCACGCGCCTCGCGTGCGGCGGTGGACGCCCTCGTCCACCGCACTGT
>DAOLDN010000409.1:0-3755 GCA_035327385.1 Verrucomicrobiota bacterium
GATCATGATTTACACGGTCACGGGCACTTACAGCTTCGCGGAAATCGTCTCGGGCGGCCTGCCGTTCGCCGAACACAAAACGTGGCTGACGGTGGCGATGGCGCTGATCGTCATCGGCGCGTTCGGCAAGTCGGCGCAATTTCCCCTCCACTTCTGGCTGCCCAACGCGATGGCCGCGCCCACGCCGGTGAGCGCGTATCTTCATTCCGCCACGATGGTGAAACTGGGCGTGTTTCTTTGCGCGCGAATTTATCCGTTGTTCGTGGAGAATGATCTGTGGGCGCCGCTATTGAGCGTGATTGCGTTCACGACAATGCTGCTCGGCGCGGTGCTGGCGCTGCTCTCGCATGATCTCAAGGCGATTCTGGCGTTCTCCACGGTCAGTCAACTGGGTTATCTCATCGGCTATTACGGGCTGGGGCCGGCAAAGGGTGTGGACTACGACTACCTGCACATTCTGAATCACGTTTTCTACAAGGGCGGTTTGTTCATGATCGTCGGCATCGTGGCGCACGCGGCGGGCATTCGCGACATCCGCCAGCTCGGCGGGTTGTTCAAGCGGATGCCGCTGCTCGGCGTCGCGACATTGATTGCCACGGCAACGATGGCGGGTGTCATTGGCACGACGGGCTTCCTCAGCAAGGAAGTCATGCTCAAGGAAATCTTTGGTGCCATGACGACGCACGCCGCTCTCGGCTGGTATGCGACCATTTGTGTGGTGCTGACCAGCGTGGTGAAGGTGGCGTTCTCGGCGCGGTTGTTCGTGAACATTTTCCTGGGCAAAGAACCCGGAGAAGTCGGAAAACATTTTCACGCGCCGTCGCTGGCCGTGCAATTGCCCCCGTTGATCCTCGCTGCGGCGGCGGTGGTCTTTGGAGTGTTCCCGGCGTTGATGGATTCGCCGTTGAACCTGCTGGTGGTGGACGGACTGAACCGGCCTCATCATCTGACCGTCTGGCACGGGCTGTCGAAGGAATTCATCGTCAGCTCGCTGATCCTGGTTGCGGGCGGCGGACTGTATTGGGTGAGCGAACGGACCGGCTGGCGCTGGCAT
Source organism: Verrucomicrobiota bacterium (assembly GCA_035327385.1). GTDB lineage: Bacteria > Verrucomicrobiota > Verrucomicrobiia > Limisphaerales > JADLHS01 > DAOLDN01. The sequence goes on from DAOLDN010000409.1 coordinate 1,055, forward strand.
CAGATCCCGCGCGTGCTGCGATTCGACCGCGCCTTCGAGTTCGGGCTGGAGAAGTTTTCCAAGTTCACGAAGTGGCTGACCCGTTTTTTGCGTTCGGATCAACCGGTGGATTATTTGCCGGTGATCATTGGATTTGCGGTGGCGCTGGTGGGAGGATCGCTGGTGTGGCACCTGGGCGGCACTGGAACGCTGCTCGCCGCGCTGGACAACGCCGAATGGAACGCGGCGGACACGATGCGCTCGTTCGTCGCCGGACTGATTGCGCTGGCGGTGTTTGGAGTGGTGATTCTCAAACGCTGGACAACGCAGTTGATTTCACTGTCCGTCGCCGGCTTTTTGGTCTGCTTTTATTTCGTCCTCTACCGCGCGCCGGACCTGGCGTTGACGCAGATTCTCATCGAGGTGGTGACGTTGTTCCTGATTTTGATTCTGCTCGGACGATTTCCGCGTTCGGCGGAGCTCGGTGAGATAACGCACAAACACCTGCCGGCCCGAAAGATCCTGAACATGGCCATCGCACTGGGCGTCGGCGGACTGACCACCACGTTGATCCTGCTGGTGACGGCGTCGCCGGCTGAAAACCGCCTCGGCGACTTATTCCTGTCGCAAACCGTTCCGCTGGCCGAGGGCAGCAACGCGGTGAACACAATCCTTGTGGACTTTCGCGGCTTCGACACGTTGGGCGAAATCACCGTGCTGGTCATCGCGATGCTGGGCGGCCTGGGATTGTTGATGCGCTACAAACGCACGGCGGCGGAATACAAGGAAGGTCCGATGGGCCCGCCTGGATTTGGAACGGGCACGTTGTTCATCAGAAAGGAGGACGTAAAAAAATGAAAGCGCCTGACTCTTACATATTCAAGTCGGTGGTGCGGTTCTCGTTTTTCGTGATCAACGTGTTCGCGATCTATCTGTTGCTGCGCGGCCACAACCTGCCGGGCGGCGGGTTCATTGGCGGACTCGCGGCGGCCATTTCCTTCGTGCTATTGAGTCTCGCCATCGGCGTCGGGGAACTGCACCGGGTGATGCGCTTCGATCCGGTGCGCGTGGCGACAGTCGGGCTGCTGCTGGCCGCGTTGACCAGCGCCATGCCCATGCTGGCAGGGCAGCCGTTCCTCGAACACTTCAACACGCATCTCCACGTGCCGCTGCTGGGCGACTTGCACGTCGGCACACCGCTGCTCTTTGACATCGGCGTGTTTCTCGTCGTCGTGGGCGTGACGTGCAAGATCATTTTCGTGTTCGCCAAGTCCACGGAGGGATTGCGCGCGTTGGTGCAGGAAGAGGAGGCGCGTTACAGTTCGCCGCGCGAAACGCCGGTCGAGGATGACGACTCGCCCGAAGCCGTCCAGGAACAGGAGGTTCGCGATGCAAATTGAAACCGCAGTGCTGGTGGGTGTGATGTTCACCGGTGCCACGTATCTGATCCTGCAACGGAGTTTCGTGAAGATTCTGTTCGGGTTCGTGATCCTGAGCAACGCCGCCAACCTGCTGGTGTTGTGCGCCTCCGGACGCCCGGACAACAAATCCGCACCCATCGTGCTCGATCCCTCCGCGCCCATGGTGGACCCGCTGCCGCAGGCGTTGATTCTCACCGCCATCGTCATCGGGTTCGGCGTGATCGCGTATCTGGTGCTGTTGCTCTACCGGTTGTTCCTCGATCAAAAGACCACGAACGCAGCCACACTTTACGCGGAGGAAAATCCGAAATCCGAATGACGCACCCCGAAAGAAATCCGAACACCGAAAAGTCGCGGCCGCTCGTGACAGTGGAACGTTCCATAACGCGGTCCACTCGTCATTCGTCATTCGTCATTCGTCATCCCCAATGAACTGGCCCATCGCGCTCATTTTATTGCCGCTGCTCACGGCGCTGGGGCTGCTGCTGGCCGGTCGGCCCAGTCATGGGCGACGCTGGTTCGCCGCCGTGTCGGCGGCACTGCAACTGGCCATCGCCGTGTGGCTGATCGTGCAGGCGTGGCCGGACGAAACGCTCGTGCTGACCCTCGGTAACTGGTCTGCGCGTTTCGGCATTGTCCTCGTGGTGGATTTGCTGGCGGCGTTGATGCTGACGTTGTCCACGCTCATCGCGTTCGCCTCGATTCTGTATGGTTTCGCCGAGAGCAGCGTGCGCATCGAGCATCCGTTGCGGCTGCCGCTGGTGCAATTTCTCGTGGTCGGCATCAATCTCGCCTTCTGCACGGGCGACTTGTTCAACTTGTTTGTGGCGTTTGAGGTGATGTTGATCGCATCCTACGCATTGCTGACGTTGGAGGCGGACAACTGGGACATCAAGCAAGCCTACCCTTACGTGGCCGTCAATCTGGTCGGCAGCACGCTGTTCATTTGCGCGGCGGGGCTGGCCTACCGACTGTTCGGCACGTTGAATTTTGCGGAGATTGCGATGCGCGCGCGCGAAATGAGCGGCGACCCGCGCGTGCTGGCGCTGGCGTTGCTGTTGCTGGTGGTGTTCGGCATCAAGGCCGGATTGTTCCCGCTTTATTACTGGCTGCCGAACAGTTATCCGACGCTCTCGATTCCACTGGCGGCGTTGTATGCGGGCATGTTGACGAAGGTGGGCGTCTATGTGCTGTTGCGCGTCTTTGGCACGGTGCTGCCGCACGAGCTGCATTTCCCGCATCAACTGCTGGCTTGGCTGGCGGGAATCACGATGCTGACGGCGGTGATGGGCGCGATCTCG
>DAOLDN010000410.1:0-3753 GCA_035327385.1 Verrucomicrobiota bacterium
GCTGGCTGTGGATGCGGCGTTCTTGTTCGCTGCCGCCGCAAACACCGGCTGGCTCGCTGCGATCAGCACTCCGAAGATTCCGATCCCAAGACACCTTCCCATGAATGATTTTTTTGCCATTGGCTCGCGTTGGTTTCTGTTACGAATACGCTTCAAATCGTGTTTCAAGCGCGTTGAGTATGGGAAAACAACGTTTCAAACAGGTTTCAAGAAAGTGACAAACTTGTGACGTTGCCGGATTTCCGTCACAAACACGGGCTGCGACGAGGCGCTGATTTCACAAGTTGACAGGGATTCAGACTGAGGACAATTTGTCCCCGTGCGAATCATCGCCGAAGGAACCATCCGGCAATGGGCTGCGGATCACGCCCGCGCTGCGTCGTCCTTGAGGCAATGGGTGAAAGTAGTGCGCCTCGTCCATTGGCGTTCGTTCGCCGAATTGCGCCGGACCTTTCCGGCTGCCGATCTGGTCACAGTGAAGAGCGGCCGAAAGGTGACGGTATTTAACGTAGGCGGCAACGAGTTCCGCCTGTTATGTGCCGTTCACTTTAACACCGACAAGGTGTTCGCCCTGCGGTTTTTGACGCACGCGGAATACAGTAAAGAGACTTGGAAGAACGAATTATGAAAGCTCCCACTCAAACCCGTACCGTTGCCGAATCCTTCGCGGCACTGCCCAAGGATTACACCGGTCTTTGCCAGCATTATGTCCCGCGCCCGCTGCATGACGCCGCCGACTACGCCGCCGCCCGGCAAGCCATCGAGCCGCTCATGGGTTTTGAAGATCGCCTCAACGTTGACCAGGCGGACTATCTCGAGGCGGTCAGTTGTTTCATCGAAGCCTACGACCAGGCGCGGGTGAAGTGGCCCAAAGGCAAGCCGCTCGACACACTCAAGTTCCTGCTGGAACAACACGACATGTCCGCCGCCGACATCTCTCGCATCCTGGGCAGCGACCGTTCACTGGGGCCGAAATTGTTGCGCGGCGAACGCCGCCTGACAGTGGATCACATTCGCACCCTGGCCCGGCACTTCAATGTTGAACCCGGTGTGCTGCTTTGAATGGCGCAGGGCAGGATCAGGCTGCAATCCTGAACCGGATGGGCACGCGCATGTAGGTGCGCACGGCGTTGCCGTCCTTCTGTCCCGGTTTGAACTTCCATTTCTTCACCGCGTCGAGAGCGGGTTTTTCAAATTCAGGCCGCGACGCGTTTTCCACTCGCGGGTCTTCCACCCGTCCGGTTTCGTCGAGCACAAACACAATCGTCACCGAGCCTTCAATCTTCGCCTTGCGCAGTTCCGACGGGTATTGCGGTGAAACTGACGCGACCAGTTCCGGTTTCTTCTCCAAGTCGGCCATGCTGAAGGCGTCCATCAATCCCCCACCCTCATCGCCCGACGCAAATTGTCCAAAACCCGCCATCGCCCCGCCCGCTCCCACGGCGATGTCCAGGTCAATGTTCAGGTTCATGGGCGGCGGAGCGTCGCTCAGTTGCGGTGGCGGTGTCTCCTTTTTCTCCTCCGGCGGTGGAGGCGGTGGCGGCTCAAAATCGTTGACCGGAGCGGCCAATGTCGCGGTGTCGGCCTTGCTCAACGTCAGTTTCTTCTGCAATCCACTGGACATCATCTGCGTCAGCGGCAGCACCAAGAAAACGGCCAGCGACAGCAACAACGCGACACCCAGCGGCCACAGCGGACCGGACCTGCGCGACGGCGGTGTATAGACGCGGCGCATGGACTAAACGGAAATCCGAAATCCGAAATCCGAAATCCGAAGGAATGACGAATGACGAATGACGAATGACGAAATGCCCACCACATGCGTAATCATCGCGCTGCAGCGAGTTCGGACTTTGGACTTCGGATTTCTTTCGGATTTCGTCATTCGGATTTCGGATTTCAAGTGCCGCCTTGTTCCGCCGCGATGCTCACGTTCTTGGCTCCACCTAGTTTCGATTCATCAATCACGCGCACCAGCAGTCCGGCGTTGGCGTTTTTGTCCACCTGGATGATGACGGGCATGGTTTCCTGTTGGGTGAGGCGTCGCACCAGCGGTCGTACGCCGCCGACACCAATTTCCTTGCCTCCATAAACGACCTGCCCCTTGGACGTGAGCGCGATGAGGATGCTGTTCTTCTCCAGATTGACGGCGGAAGCGGCCTGCGGTTTGTCAATGTCCGTGCCGGTTTCCTCGACGAACACCGTGGTGACGATGAAGAAGATCAGCAGGATGAAAACCATGTCAATCAACGGCGAAACGTTGATGTCGGACACCTCCTCGGATTCCGTGATGGCGCGGCGGTATCTCATGTTGCCTGAATGGCGCCGCGCATCAGAATCGTTGCGTCAGCGGTTTCCTTGGATTCGGCAGACGCATCCGGGGACGGAATGAACGGCAGCCCCGTTTTCGCCCGATTCCACTGAACGGTGTAACTCTCGACCCGCGCCAGGAACGCCTCGAATTCCTGTCGGCGGCGCTTGATGAGTTGCAGAAAAATCAAACCTGGCAGCGCGATGCACAATCCAACCTCCGGCGGAAACAACGCCTGCGAAATGCCGGCGGCCATTGCTTCCGTCACCTTTCCTCCACCGCCACCGGCCAGCGCCTGAAACGTCACCAGCATGCCGAACACCGTTCCCAACAGACCCACCAGCGGAGCGGCGGACACGAATGTTCCGAGCAACTGCGTCTGGCGATCAATCGGCGGCAACGTCTTGGTCGCCACTTCAGCGAAGCGCGTGCTGATCTCGCTGGCGGACGACACTTCGTCTTGGGCGTAACGGATCATTTCGCCCACTTCGCCTTCGCCCTTTTCGGGTTTGCGAACCCACAACTTCCATTGCTCGTCGGACAGTCGCCGAAACTGGCGCGCTCCGAGGTCGAGCCACAATCGCGCGGCGGTGAAGAACATGAGAACGGCCAGCGCGAGCAGGGGCCACATGACCCAGCCGCCGGCGCTCCAGATGTTGAGGATTTTTTCGATCATGATTCTTTCTCCTTTCTGAGGAACAATGTTTCCTCGCTTTGTGATGGCAGGCCGTTGATGAACGACACCGCCGTTTGTTCCATGCTGGACAACACTCCCTTCACACGGCGCGACAACACCGCGTGCAACAGCAACGACGGGATCGCCACCACCAGCCCGAATTCAGTCGTGATCAACGCCTCGGAAATGCCGCCCGCCAGCGTCTTGGGATCGCCCGTGCCAAAGACGGTGATCATGTTGAAGGTGTTGATCATGCCCGTGACCGTTCCGAGCAAACCCAGCAACGGAGCGGCGGCGGCGGACAATGCCAGAAACGGCAGCAGTTTCTCGAGCTTCGGCTTGGTCTCGATCATCTTCTCATACATCACTTCCTCGATGTATTCCTTGCGCTCGCGACAGTGATCAATCGCCGCGTGCAACATGTCGCCCACCGGCCCGGTGATGCCGCTGGCGTGCGCGGTGGCCTTGGTGCGGTCGTTGCGGGCCAGCGCGCCCAGAATCACCTGCATGTCCTGCGGCGTCGCCACGCGGATGCGCCCGATCACCAGCCAGCGCGTGATGAAGATGAACAACGCAAAAATGCCCAGCAGCACGATTGGAATCATCACCGGTCCGCCCTTGATGATGTGACCGATCAACGTGTCCTTCGTCGCGCCCAGCTTCAGCGCGTTGCCCATCGAGGAATCAAACGGCATCGGCCCCGAACCTTTGGAGGCAATCTCCTTGATGGCCGCGTTGAACTCGGATGGCAGCGCCAGCACCGTGG
>DAOLDN010000411.1:0-3721 GCA_035327385.1 Verrucomicrobiota bacterium
GGTTCCAAATGAATGTCGGAGGCGCGCATTTTGAAGGCGTCGGTGATGATCTGGTTGACGAGTTTGATCAACGGTGCGTCGGCTTCCACATCCGGCGCGTCCATCGCGTTGGCCTGGACCTCGACGTGTTCGCGGGTGAGTTCTTCGACAACCTCCTTGAACGCGCCTTCGTCCATGCCGCGTTTTTCGCCGCCATAATACTTTGCCAGCGCGCCCTCGATATCCGCCTCCGACGCCACCTGCATGGCGATGTCGGATTTGAGCAGGTGGTTGAGGGAGTCAATGGTGTTGAGGTCGGACGGGTCCGCGATGGCCACCGTGAGGGTGTTGTCGTGCTTGAAGACGGGAATGACGCGGTATTTCTTGGCGATGTGTCTCGGAACTGCGGCGATGACATCGTCCTCAATGCGCATCTCGGCGAGTTGCACCACTTCCGCTCCGAAATGGGCGGCCTTGGCTTGGGTGACGTCGGCGGGACGCACCACCTTGTTGGCGAGCATGAGGTCCACCACACCCACTCCGGATGCGGCGGCTTCCTTGCGCGCGCTCTCGGCCTGATCGGGCGTCACGAAGCCGAGATCCACCAGCATGTCCACCAAATAGTCGTCTTTTTCTGGCACGGTACGATGTGCTTTGCAAAATCTGTTCCAGCGTGTCTAAAACGAGACTATCCGTCGCACGCGCATTGTCAATGCGGAGTCGGGAAAGTGATTGAAGTTTTTGACAACGTTGGCCGGACACGGCATCCGGGCTCAAATCTTAAACTGGCGCACCCATTAGGAGTTGAACCTAAAACCTTCTGATCCGTAGTCAGATGCTCTATCCAATTGAGCTATGGGTGCGCTCAGAGCGTGGGCAAGGTACGTATCGCGCGCGCGCCACGCAAGCCGCTTTTTGCGTGCGTCAACAATCCAGACCGACATTTTACGCGCTTTACACATAAGGTTATGCAAGCGGCAGTCCCCGGCCAGCGTTGCGGCGGCACTCCGGCTTGGAGTCAGTTGCCCGCAGGTGGAACGGATTGCAAATGCAGATGCAGTATGCGGCGGACTTCCTCAATTGTCTCCGGTTTGTCCTGGCAACTGTGATAGCTGCGCACGATGAATTCTGACTCCACGTAGTCCACATGGGCGCTGGTGTATGCGACGACACCATCGTCTCCTGCCGGCGGCTCCTCGTCGCCGTCAATGGCCACGATGGAGTGCGCGGTGACGAACGAAGCCGGCGGAATATCGGCCAGCGCCAGCGCAAACGGATTGTCGGGCGCCATGCCGTCGAGGCTTGTGGGCATTTTGCCAGTGCTCAAGACCGGCGGCAGTTTGCTCTCGTCAACGCCGACCACCAGTTCCTTGCTTTTCTGCACCATCGTGCTGGGAGCGGTGATCAATCTGCGAACGAGATTCCGCACAAAATTTTTGGCCATGAAACTTCCACGGTGCGGCGTGCTGATGAAGATCACGCGATTTACAAACGGCAGCGCTTCGAGAAAGCAGTATCGCTGAACCATTGCGAGCTGGTTCGTGGTCAGGTCCAGTTCCTCCGGCCGTTTGTCGCTGAAGACGGTCCAGAGCTTGTCACCCGTGTCGGTGACGGCAAGTTTGCATAACAGACCGCCCTGGCTGTGACCCACGAGGACCATCTGCCTCAGTGCCGCGTCCTTGCCTTCCGGGTCAATCATATTGATGCGCTCCGCGAGCGCGTCGCGCAATTCCACCGCGGATACCACGACCGGCTTGCTGCTGCTGTAGATGAACTGCCAAATCTGGTAGCGCTTGCGCAACTCCGGATCAGCCCGCAGCGTATTGATCATTTCCGCCCACCAGACGGGGCTGGAAAAGGTGCCGTGAACGAAGACGAGCGGTATCTTCCCGGGCGCATAAGGTTCGCTGGGGATCAACTGGCTCTTGATCGCCTCGCCGGGCTTGAGGAACTGGAGGTATTCCACTTTCCAGGCGAAGGATTGGCTGAGCACCAGCGCGGCGGGCGTCGTGAGGTCCCGTTCCAGAGGAACTTTCGTTCCGGCCACCTCCACCATGTCGTCGTCAAAGCCTGCATAAAGTTCAAGGCTGCCACTGACGTTGTTGCTGGAAAGGTCCGACAGCGAACCTTGAAGGCGCAGAAACACCGTCGCCGGAAACGCGCGTCGCAATCGCAGCGATTCATCCACCCGGCTCACGGCAACCAGCGGCGCGCCCAATCCAGCCTCGCGGTTGCGCACGCTCAGGCCGCGAACCTGAAATTGATCCGCGACAAGGAACCTGTCGGCAACCTCCAGCGGCCACGGAAAATGCGAGGCATCCACCTGCAACTCGATTTCACCCACGGGCAGAGCGCGTTTCTCCGACTGCAATTTCGCCACGGCATTTGTCGCGCGCCGGTCGGTCAGCGCGGCTCCCAGTCCATAATTATACAGGTCGCACGCGATGCGGAAGCGCCGGTCGAAGGCGTCGGCTTTGGCCGTGTTGCCATCACTGAACAGAAACAGATAGGCATACACCGCCGAACCGAGATAAAATTCGCGGGCGTCGCGCGGATCCCACGCCTTGAGACTGGCGCGGATCTGTTCGCCCGCCGCGTAGCTCAGTTCCGCCAGCGCAAAGAGCAGATCACGGTCGCCGGTGGACACCGCGATGGGATGCAATTTGCGGACGGCTTCATCCGCGCGGGTGGCGGCGAGTTCATCGAGATTGTAACGGTGCAACAGCGATTTCGTGGCGGCGCTGGGTTTGCCGGAGTTGATGGCGTTGTGCTCGACTTGATTGTACGACTTGCGCGTCGTCACACGGTCCGCCCCAAACGGTCTTGTGGCGCAACCGGCGGTGGCAATCAGCGTCATGGCGATGACGCAGTGCAACGTTTGCACCCAAGTTTGCCTCACATTCTTTGCGCTCGTTGGGAAGTATGGATTCATGGTCGTTTTGTGGTGATGGCCGCCGGCGTGCCGGTTCTGGCGGCAAATGTCATGGCCTGTTCAACATCTCCTCCACCGTTCCGGTTTCGGGCAGCGGAATGCCTTCCCGTATCCGCCGTGAGAAGTCGTCCGCCTTGTCAGCGGCTTTCGCCCGTGCATTGACGTGACATCCCTGCTTGAGTTCCGCAAAGGGCAGATTCGTTGCAAGGGTTCCCCGCTCGTAGAGCAATTCGTCGAGATGGCCGTTGACGAGCATCCGCCAGTCCCACGGCGCGCGATCCTGAGCGGCGCGTTGTGTGCGGATGGCGGTCGTGCAATTGTCGGTGATCGCGTTGTACCATTCCGCGCGTTTGTGAAGTTCGTTCACGCGCCGCAGATAGTTGAGGAAAAATGTCCGCCCCTGCTCCGGCGTCATCTGCACGCGGTAAAGATACGCGTCCTCCCCCACCCTGTAATTGGTCCTCAAACGCACCAGATCCCGTTCATCCGCGACGACGTAGGTCAGCTCGAACTGCCGGAACAATCCCTTCGTAGCCGAATAGCCCTCGCCCTTCTCCTTGCGTGTTTCGATTGAAAAACAAACAAACTCTCCGCCACCGAACCCGAAGCTGACCATCGTGTGCGCCATGTGCGGTGAACCCCAATACACGAGATACAAATCCACGGTCTGCAGCTTATCCAAATCAAACGTCCTGTCGTAATGCCGCACATCGAAATCCGTCTCCGTGCGATAGTCGCAATTGCGGATGTTGTGGATCGTCACCTGATTGCCGGAGATCTCCGCGTATGGCAACACCGCCAGGTCCGGCG
>DAOLDN010000412.1:0-3712 GCA_035327385.1 Verrucomicrobiota bacterium
GCGGTGAAAACCTCGTGCGCCGCGAGCGCACGGCGGAGAGGTGCGGGTGTACCTTGATCGAAGAGGACACGCATGGGAACGGCGGCTCACGCCGCTGCCACTGCCAACGACGATTCCGCGAATTTGAGGACGGCCATGGCCTGCTCGCGAGTCACCCCGGGAAACCATTCCAGAAATTGATCCACGGTTGCGCCGCCTTCGACGTTCTCAAAGAGAGCCGCCACCGGCACGCGCGTTCCCTTGAACACCCACGCCCCACTCACCTTGCCGGGCACGCGCTCCACCGCCGAACATTGCGTCCAATCCAACATGCTTCGCAGATTAAGCTCCCACTCCGTCACCGGCAAGCAGGAAGCTACCAACGGCGCAATCGGCTGTTCGACCTGGTTTATGCCCCTGTTTCGTGTGGTCCGTGTGTTTCGCGGTTCAACCCGCTGCATTCCGGCCTCAACCTTCCACCTTCAACTTTCGCTCAATTCCACGCTTGATCCGATCGGCTGATCTGATCCATTGATCCTGCCCGTGCCGAAACCAATCAAACCGGGCCAGCCCAAACCTCTTTACCGTCGCAAACCGCCGCGCGCGGCGAGGCCAGAGGCCAAAGTCCAAAGTCCAAAGCCAGTCTCTCCAACGTTGGACCCGGGACACGAGACTTTGGACTCCACGTTTGCCCACGTCCTGCCGCCGGCGCACTTTGAACTGCGGGATGATCGCACAATTCGAACCGCCCCTCACCCTGGCCCTCTCCCCGTGGGAGAGGGAACAGCCATCACACCACTGACTCATGCCAAGTCGCCTTCACTACGCCGCGTGACGGGAAACGATTCTCCCTCTCCTGGGGGAGAGGGCCGGGGTGAGGGCGAGCGTTCCACACTTCCAAAACTCATTTACCAATCCGACACGCCGTTCATCCGCCTCTATCACGGCAACTGCCTCGAACTCCTCGATGCGATTGCCGCCAAATATCCCGAAGGCCGCTTCGACGCCATCTTTGCCGACCCGCCCTACTTTCTCTCCAACGGCGGCATCACCTGTCACGCCGGGAAGATGGTAGGGATAGCTTTGTAGGAAGAAACTACTTCACCGGAGTCAGCGGACGGGACAGAGGAAATTATGCTGAACCAGCGTTGTGCGCGCGGGCTTGTTCGATAAGCCGTCGCAAATCCTCAATGGATAAGACGGTGCCGGGACGGCGATGCGCCATACTGTGACAGTTGGCGCAAAGTGGGCACAGATCGGTCACGGGATCGACCTCGCGCTCGACACCGCCAGCCAGCGGATTGAGGTGATGAACTTCGATGTAAGAACGAGCGTAGGCCGCGCCGTAGAACGTATCGAAGTTGTAGCCGCACGCAACGCACGTATTGCCGTGTGCGCGTATAGCGGCGGCGCGATTGCGTGGATCACGTTCGTAGGTGCGGCTCTGTCGAAAAACTTCGCAGCCTTCCGCGTGACCGCTTCTGCTCTCGACTCCATGAGATGCATCTTCCGTTTCAACGTCCGCTCGCGTTTGGGCCTCGATTTCGGCAGTTAAACTTAGAAAGCCGAGCTGAAAAGCACACGTGCAACATTTATGGCGTCCGCCTCCAGCTTGCGACTCTTGTAACTTTCGAAGGATTTGTGAAGGCGCTTCGCTGCCGTGATTACAAGTTTCAGTTTCACCAAGTGAGCGAATTGTTGCTCCTCGGCGTGCGGCGGCCACTCCTTGGGCGTAAGCGCAAATGACACAACGATGACGACCAGAGCCAGCTTGCGAGCCCGGGATGCGCACCAGCACATCATCTGGAATCGTGTTGTGATGAGCGCAAGTCGCCATCGTTTTATTCCGATAGCGGCAAGCCGAAGAACAAACACAACCAAGGTTTCAATTCCGGGAACTCCACGGCTTTGCCAGAGGAAACCAAAAACATTTTCATGTTGTCGGTAAAACCTTCGCCCGAGAAAACTACGATTCCGGGAATTGGCCATGCGCTGATGTCTTCAATCACCGACGGAATTTTTTCTTCAGCCGTGCCGCTAACAGATTGGAACTTGCATTCGATACCCAGCGTCTTTCGGGTTTGTGGATGAGTAAGAACAACATCAATTTTCCTCACTGCTCCCCAGATCCTGCGAGCGACCTGTACTTGCTCTTTCACTTCGAGTCCAAGTTCGCGTGCGAGTTGGCCGACGGCTTTAACCAAGGCGTCACCATTTGAAACTGACGTTGCTCGTCCGGGCATATTGTTATTCGTTGGGTATGTTCGTCACGACGACCTCGTTGACCTGTCCGCGTTTCGAGCCGTCGCAGTTGATGGCACGCCGGGCCTGCACGGTGCGGATTTGAAAGTCGCGGTAGAGTTTGCGAATGAAGGGCGTGTCTGAATTGGAAAGCATCAGACGTACTCCGCGTCGGGCCGCTTCGGCAAACACAGCATGGAGTTCGCGCTGTTCGCCCTCGCCAAAATCTTCTTTTGCATAAGAAGTGAAGCTGGCGGTGACCGAGACTGGGTAATAAGGCGGATCAACGTAGACGAAGTCGCCAGATTGAGCTTGGTTGATGGTTTCTCGGAAATCCTGCACCGCCAGATGCGAGCCTTCGAGAGCGCGACTGGCAGCCAAGATGTTTGCCTCATTGTAGAGGCCGGGATTTTTATTTGAGCCGACGGGAACGTTGAATTCGCCGCGGGCGTTAACTCGCCAGAGGCCATTGAAGCAGGTCTTGTTGAGAAAAATCATGCGGGCGGCACGCTCCACGATTTTACTTTCGTCACCAGCTAGGTGGTGTTGGGCGCGGACGAAGTAGAAATAGTCGGTGCCCTTGGTCTTGAATTCGGTCGTGTGAGCATCCAGTTGATGCATGAGTTCGCGAGGGAACTCTTGAACCGCGCGGTAGGTGTTGATGAGTTCGGGATTGATGTCGCGCAAGAAGGCGCGCATCCGAGGAAAGCGATGCTTCAGGTAAAAAAACACCGCGCCGCCACCGATGAACGGTTCAGAGTATCGCGTAATTTCCGTGGGAAAGAATTTGTCAAATTGCGTGAGAAGCTGCGCTTTGCCACCAACCCACTTGAGAAACGGCTGCGCCTCACGATTAACCCCCGGTGCTGCGACGAAGGGAATTGGAATCTGTTCGTCATTAAGTCTGCCGTTGGCTTCGGGCGGATGGAGTAACAGAGCGGGAATTTTGCGGTGAATCTTGTAGCTGATAGATTTTGGATCAGATCTCTGATCTGACCGCTTTCTGCTGGCGGCTCTCGGTGAAGAACGCTTCCGCCCGGACTTCTCAGACATTCCCTTGGATCGATCCCGATCTGGAAGAATCGATCAAGCTAAAACATTCGATATGTCGAATGTTTGCCGCGCCGGATTTCAGGTTTGCTGGTAGGTCAATGGCTCAAGTCGGCAAACACCGGGAAATCGTGGGGAGAAACATCCGCGCCTGTCGGACCAATGCCGGATTGACGCTGGAGCAACTGGCGGAGAAAGCAGATTTGAGCTGGCCTTACCTTTCGGAAGTTGAGCGCGGTCAGGAAAACATCTCGCTCGATAAACTCGCCCAACTGGCCAAAGCCCTGAACGTCCCCCTCGCCCGGCTCGCCGAAAACGCGTGACTTGACCGGTGATTGAACCCGAACTCCGAAACTGCGCCGCAGCGCAGTAGCGCAGACTGCAGCAATTTTGGTGCGGAGCGCCGGCTTGCAGCCGGCTTTGGACCGGGAAAAGGCGGGAA
>DAOLDN010000413.1:0-3707 GCA_035327385.1 Verrucomicrobiota bacterium
CAATTGCGCTCTGATGTTCGTGGGTCTCGAACCGTGGGAGGAACGCAAAGCGCCCGAACTTCACGCCAGCGCCCTCGCGCGGCAATGGACACAGAAATTTCAGGCCATCCCCGGGGCGCGAGCGTTCGCCTTCGGTCCGCCGCCTCTGCCCGGTTACGGAAACGTTTCCGGGTTCACCATGCAATTGCAGGACCGCACCGGCGGCAGCATTCAACAACTTGCCGGTTACGTGAAACAGCTCACTGACGCCGTTTCCAAGCGGCCGGAAATCGCGCGCCTCACCACCACGTTCGATCCCAACACACCGCAGGTGAAGGTGGAATTGGACCGCGAAAAGGCCCGCACGCTTGGAGTTCCGGTGGACAGCATCTTTGCCACGCTCCAGACCTACTTGAGCGGACTTTACGTCAATGACTTCGTGCGCTTCGGCCGCGTTTACAAGGTGTTCCTTCAGGCCGAACCCCAGTTCACGGGGCAACCCGCCGACATCGGCCAGTTTTACGTGCGAAACAACGACGGCGAAATGGTGCCGCTCAACACGCTCGTCACCATCACCAAGATGGCAGGCCCGAACTTCGTCTCGCGATTCAATCTCTACAACTCGGCCGAAATCATGGGAGCGCCCGCGCCCGGCTACAGTTCCGGCCAGGCCATCAAAGCCATCGAGGAAGTGATGAAAACGATGCCATCGGAAACCGGTTACGAATGGTCCGGCCTCACGCTCCAGGAAAAGAAATCCGAAGGCCAGGCGCCGATCATCTTCGGCATGGCGGTGCTTTTCGTGTTCCTGCTCCTTGCCGCTCAATACGAAAGCTGGGGACTGCCCTTCGCAGTGCTGCTCGCCACGCCGACGGTCATCCTCGGCACAATGGTCGGCATGTTGTGCCGCAGCTTCGACCTGAATGTGTACGCCCAGATCGGCCTCGTCATGCTCATCGGGTTGGCGGCAAAAAACGCCATTCTCATAGTCGAATTCGCCAAGATGAAACGCGAGGAAGGCGTGGAGATTCTCGAAGCCGCCGTGCAAGGTTCAAAGCTGCGGTTGAGACCGATTCTGATGACGTCGTTCGCGTTCATTCTCGGTTGTGTGCCGCTGATGCTGGCCTCCGGTTCGGGCGCTGCCGCCCGCAGCACCATGGGCACGGGCGTCGTGTTCGGCATGACCATCGCCACGGTGCTGGGGTTGTTCATCATCCCGGTCTGTTATGTCTTCGTGCAAAAGATCGTGGAACGCGGCGGCAAAAAGCCCGTCCCAACAACCGCCCCGCCGGCATCAACACCGGAGAAAGGAGGGCATCACTGATGAAATCCGAAATCCGAATTCCAAATGACGAATTCCAAATGACGAATTCCTGTCCCCGCAGAAGCAGTTTACGAACATGGAACGATTCCATTCGTCATTCCTCATTCGTCATTCGCCATTCCAGCGCGGCGATGATGGCGTCTGTTGTCATGGCGATTGTAATCGCCGCGCTGGCCGGCTGCGCCGTCGGTCCAAATTACAAACAGCCGGACGTGGACACGCCCGCCGCCTATCGCACGGCGGAATCCGACGCGACCCAATCCGGTGAAACGAACTCCTTCGCCGATTTGAACTGGAAGGACGTTTACGATGATCCGCAGCTCAGGGAGTACATTGCCGAGGCGCTGACGAACAGTTGGGACATCAAGATTGCTGCGGCCCGCGTGTTGCAGGCTCAAGCGCAGGCCCGCGTCGTGCGTTCGCAGTTCTTTCCCAACGCTTACGCCGGAGGCGACCTCGTGAGCAGTCGCGCCTCCAAGGAAGGCCCGAATCCCATTCCCACCGGAGTGGATCGCGATGCCGAGTATGGCGACGCATTCGTGTTTGCGCCCAGCTACGAAGTGGACCTGTGGGGCAGGATACGCCGCGCGAACGAGGCCGCCCGCGCCCGTTTGCTCGCCAGCATGGACGCCCAACGCACCGTTCGCCAGACACTGGTGGCCAACGTGGCCGCGACCTATCTGCAATTGCTCGAACTGGATCTTGCTCTGGAGATTGGCCGCGCCAGTCTCATCAGCCGCAGCAACTCGCTTGTGTTGACCACGGCACGCGAGGAAGGCGGTGTGGCCTCGATGCAGGATGTCTATCAATCAAGGATTCTCGTTGCGACTGCCGAAGCGTCCATCGCCAGCACGTTGCGCGACATCGAGCAAACGGAAAACGCGCTGAACCTCCTGCTGGGCCGCAATCCCGGAACTGTCGCGCGCGGCATTCCGCTCGTTGACCAGAAATTAAAAACGAACGTCCCCGCCGGCCTGCCTTCGGATTTGCTGCAACGCCGACCTGACATTCGTGGCGCGGAAAATGAACTCGTCGCCGCCAACGCCGACATCGGCCAGGCCAAGGCCGCATTCTTCCCGCAGGTGACGTTGACCGGCATGTTCGGCTACCAGACCACGGCGTTGTCGGAGCTTTTCACGGGTTCGGCGGAGATGTGGCAGTTCGGTCCGGCGGTCACTATGCCGCTGTTCACCGGTGGACGGTTGAAGGCCGAATACAAATTCGCGAAGGCGCGTTTCGATGAGGCGCTCGCTCAATACCAGCGCACCGTGCAGAACGCGTTTCGTGAAGTGTCCGACGCGCTCATCGCCTACCAGCGCAACCAGGAGTTTTTCGCCAGGCAACTGGAGCTTACGGAAGCCAACCGCGGCGCCGCGGATCTCGCCAACGTCCGTTATGAAGGCGGCGTGACCAGTTATCTCGAAGTGCTTTACAACGAACAGCAACTCTTTGACGCAGAACTGTTGCTCGCACAGGCGCGCAGGAATGAACTGTTGAGCGTCGTGCAACTCTACCGCGCGCTGGGCGGCGGCTGGACAACGCCGACATTCGAGGCGAAGAACTGAGCGAACCAACGTCCATACGTTTCCATCTCAGCACACGCTTCTGTCCTCTCCAATGAGAGGAACGGGCAGAATCGAACACAGTTACACTCCCCGCATCCATCGAATGTGCTGGCAAGCCATTCTCTGCTCAATAGACCTGCCGTGAGCAGCCATGGTTTCCGGAGACAGACTTGGAGCGGAGTCCGGTCATCTGGCAGGACCGCGTTGCGCTCTCAACCTACTTGGCGTTGGGTTGTTCGACCTGCCGTTTGTTGTCGTTGCGAGGAACAACCAAGGGTGTGATTTTTTCCGGCAAATCCATTGCAATTCAGAGAAAGGGGTGAGACAACTTGTTTGTAGTTTCAGAAGCTGGTTCTGAATTTCAGTTACGTGCAGAAGAGGGATTACTTGGAGAAAGGGATAAGATCATGAAACGGGCAGTGAAGGGGCGAGGGTATGTCGGTATTGCGGTGCTTGCCATGTCGGTGGTTGCCACAGTTGGGTTTTCGCAAACAACTCACAGCAAGGAGTCGCAACACGATTCAGAATTCACCGTCAAGGAACGCGGGGCGCACCACAAGGTATGGGAACGTATCGAATATGAAACACGTCCAGACGGAACGAAGATACCGCATGTCCACAGCTACACAGAACTGGCCAGCGGTTTGTCGTTTTTGAGTCCGCGAACAGGCCAATGGGAGGATGCGGATGAATCCTTCGAGGTGACACCGGATGGTTTTGCTCTTGGCCGCAAAACGCAACATGGAGTGATCGTCGCCACGGACACGAGTTCGCCGTATTCTACGACATGGACGGGAGATAATGCAGGCAGTTACTCCATTGTGGCGAAAGCGACTGAC
>DAOLDN010000414.1:0-3706 GCA_035327385.1 Verrucomicrobiota bacterium
TGCCAGCGCCCGAACAGAATGACGAGCATGACGATGACGACGACGTAGGTTTTCTTTCCGGCAAGGAGTGTGGTGAGTGCGTTCATTGGCTGGCGAGTTGTGGGTTGACGGGAGCGGATGAGTTGCGTGATTCCAAACGGGCTTCAAGCTTGGCCACTGTTACTTTGAGGGCGACGACTTCATTGAGCGTCCACGCTTGTAATGCGATGCAGACGGCAACAGCGGCGCTGGCGATGATGGCGGAGACTTTCATCGTTTGAACAGTTTGGGGAGCAGTCTGCCGCCGCCGAAGTAGAGGAAGACGGCGAGCGCGGTGACGAGCCACAGCCACACGGGAATTTTTTTGGCGAAGGATGTCGCGCCGTTCCAGAGTGTGCCGGTAAAGGTGTTGGCGACTCCGGCCACGGCTTCACCGGCGCGCTCTCCGGCGATGGTAGCGCCGGCTTCGAGATCGCGCGCGTAGTCAGACGGGTTGGTGACGGCGGCCCAGGGCGCTGTGAGTGTGTCCCACCAAAATGAGAGCAACGACGGGCCGGTGTAGTCGGCAGAGGCTTCGGCCTGGCGTTGGACGGTTTCCCAGTTGCGGACGGCCACGGCCTCGCCCTGTTCGGCCACGGTGCGTTCGTAGATGCGACCGCCAGGGGAATACTCGCGAGCGTTCAACTCTGCGAGTTGACGGTCCAGCGCCTCGCCGCGTTGCCGCTCGGCGTCTATGTCAACTCCAGTCAGCCAGGACAGAAAGCTCATACGTTCACCAGCTCTCGACTCGGATGGGGTTAATGAACCAGATGTTGGTTGGAGACAGGGCTTCGAGTTGGATTCTCACGTCCACGAAGTCGCCCGGCACACTGGCGAAGTAACCCCCTGCCGGGCCCGGCGTGCCGTTGGTGTGCGAGCGCGTAAGGTTCAGCGTGCCGTAAAAAACCTTGTCCACGTCAGCAGCGCCGCAAGTGATGTTGACGCCTCCTGACGGAGTGTAAATGTATTCCGTCTCTCCGTTGGTGCGGATCGTCGAGACTCCGCCCGCGAAGGGGATCGTGAAGGTGTTTGTGCCGAGAAGCGGGAATCGTATAAGCCAGTTGGTTTTTCCGTGCGACGGGATGGACCAATTGAATGACCTATCCGCACCGGCGTTCCCGGCAGGCATGTAACCGAACGTGCCGTAGTATGAAAATGCAGACTTCCAACGCAAACTGCTCGCGGCCTGATTTCCAAGCGCGGGCACGGTGGCGGATGAGAGCGGGATTGATCCAGAAACGCCGTTGAGTGTCCACGACTGCGCGAGATCAAGCAGCACAACGTTTGTCGGGCCGGCTGCCGGTGGCGTCGGTGGAACGTTCGTGTAGGCATACACCATCATGTAGTTTGTCGGTGTCGGGCTTTGACGGTAGCAGGACGCGGACACTGCATAGACGTTGGTTCCGTCCGTAAATGCCTGCATGCCGAAATTATCTCCGAACTGCCTGTCGGGTGGTGCCAGCACGTCGCACAACGTCGCGGAGTTGCCGTTCCACCGAAAGACGTGAACTTTTCCCATGCCGTTCGTGCCCATTGAAAGGCTGGATTTTTTTGCTGCGCTATCTGCCCACGGCACGCCGACTACCGAAATGTCGCCGCGATGTTCAAGTCCGCCTTGCCAGCCGTATCGCACTTGAATTTCTGACGCGCTGTCCACGTCGGTAGGATCGTAGCGCCCTCGATGAGTCCAGTTTGTGCCCTCGTAAGTTATAAAGTGAACCGCGCCGGTGCGTGTGCTGAACTCTGATGGAGCGCCGACAATCATCCTGCCGTTCCACGCGCTGACGCTTCGCCCAAACCCATCGCTCTGAGCGCCAGCAAAGATGCGGTTTACGTTTGTCCACGATCCGTTGATGAGTTTGAACCAAGCTAACTTGCCGTATTCGGTGCCCGAGTCGTCGCGAGCGTTGACGAAAAGATTTGTCCCGCTGTCGTCCAGGTCGAGTGCATAACCGAATAAGCCGTTGGTGCGCGTGCCGACATTAAAGACCCACTGCCGGAGTTGCCAGACGCCGTTCGACAGCCAGTATGTGCCGACATAACCGCTGCCGAAGTTGACGTGCGGGCCCGTGATTGTGTTTCCGAACAGCACGCCGACGGCAGCGTTTGTGCCGCTGATTCTCAGGACGTGTCCGTATTCCTCGTCACCATTCGGCTGGATCAATCCGTCGTGGTTTGTGACGTAGAGCGTCTGGCTATAAACCCACGATGATCCGTTGGACAGGTAGTAGGTGTGGACGCGGCCTTGAAATCCTCCGGGTGTGTTGGCCATGATTTCGCTGGCCATGAAGTTGGTGTTGTCCAGTGAGCTCGAGAAACCGAAGCGCAGTGCCGCGCCTCCAAACGGCGGCTGCAATTTCTGAGTCTCAACCCAGCGCGGTGCGGCGGCAGTCGGGTTCGCGTTCGAGAACACGATCACCTGTCCGTGTCCAGCACCCGCGCCGTCAGTCAACACGCCATTCGTGGACAATCTTCGGTCAGACAGTAGCATCCATCGGTTGTTGAACTGAAAGCCCTTGTCTTTGCTTTGGTTGGCGCTGCCGCGCATGCCGAACCCAGCGGGGAGGTTTGTTGCCAGATAATACCGGCCCGGAGTCCTGTCTCCGCCGAAGGATTTGAACCCAGCGGGATCCGCTCGCCACTGATCCACGCCGCCTATCACGTATCCTACGCTGCCGATTGTTGGCTGCCACAACCCTGAAAAGTGGTTGGTCGCTTGAACTGGAAGATTTGTGTTGGCTGATCCGTCTGCTGTGTAGCTCAGTGAGAGCCTGGGGACGCCGCCGCTGACGAGATTCGTTGCCGCCTGGCCGATAGCAGCGGAAAGGTTCGTGTTCGCCGCACCGACGGCGGCGGTGAAGTTTGACACGGCCTGACCCAGCGCCATGTCCAGTGTGGTGCTGAGGTTGCGGATGTCGTTCGACTTATACTCAAAGGTTTGGTTGAACAGGTTGGAGTATTGGAAGTAGCGCGTTGTCGGTGCGGCGAAATTCGTTTCGCTATAGACGTAGTCGCTGGGGCTGACTCTGAACGCGCCGCCGCGTGATTTGAGCGTGACGTTTGTCTGTGCGCCGGCCAGGGCCGGGAGCAGCGCCAAAATTAAAACGATAATCTTCTTCATGGTTATTCCGCTTCTGCCGGCGCGCCGTCCTGCATCATCATGATGCCGCCGAGTTCTGTGCCACCTTCAACGATGGCCACGTTGCCGATCTTCGCTCCGGCTGTGACCGCCGCGACGGCGTTGCTGATACCGAAGACGGGCGGGACGATTTCACCGCCGCCGGAAAATTGGAAGCCTGAAAACGGCACTCTCATACGTAGTCAATGAAGGCGACGTTACAGTTGATGCTGCCTCCGGTGCCGTCGTTGAGGATGGTGAATTCGTCGTTGGACGGTATGGGCAGGCATTGTGCCGGCGGGATGGTCCAGAGCTTTGCGCCGTTGCGGTTGACGATGGTGAGCCAGTAGCCAACGGACTGGTTGGTGACATACGCGCCGGCTCTCGCGTTGTTGGCGGGCACGTAGAGGCTCTTGTTGTTGTCCAGTGTGATCTGGCCAGGCCCGCCAAGGCGCGTGTTCGGGAAACGGACCGGTGCGGCGGGGGCCCTTTCCGCCGCTGCCCGCGCGGGGGAAATCTGGACGGGCTACGCCGAGAACGGCACTTCCCACGCCTCGGCTCGAGTTGCCC
>DAOLDN010000415.1:0-3706 GCA_035327385.1 Verrucomicrobiota bacterium
CCACCTGGTCGTTGCCGGCTTGAAAAGTGTAACGGGCGACGATGAGATGCGTGCCGGCTGCGAGACTTGAGGAACTGGCCGTGGGAGAGGAAGCGCTTTTGGCGATGCCGATCACCGAGCCGTTGAGGAAGATTCCCAGTCCGGGTGAGCTTGTGCCAGAACCGGAACTGTGAAAATAGACGAACGGTTTGATGGTGCCGGGAGCACTCTGGATGTTCAGCAGAAAGGAGCAATAAACCGTGCCGCTGTTTTGCGAGGTGAACTGCGCGGCGCGTTTCTTGAACGTTCCACCGGTCATGATGACTCCGCCGCCTGTCGCTCCGCCCAGTCCTGAAAAATCCAGCGCGGCGGTGCTACTGACCACAATGGAACTGCTGGGACTGTCGCCTGCATTCCAAATGGCGTTGCCCACGCCGCTGGCGCCCAGATTGCCGCTGGGATAATCGAAATGGTCCTCGATCAACGGGATCGCGTTTGTCACTGTTGGCAACGTCGCCAGAACCACTGACAGCAGGAAGGATCGGATGATGCGTTTCATTATCGCGATGAAGGAACGATTTGCGGGATGAAGACCTTGCGCCGCGAGCACTGTGCTACGGCCCCTAGGAAAGAAAACAGCCATGCGCCGATTTGTTGAACGCAAATCAAGCGCATGGCTGGTGAGAGGATTGACTGTTACGGGGCAAACGGCCCGCGACCGGCACCCGCGCCACTGGTCACGGAGTTCAAGATATCCGCAGCCGGGTCCAAGGTGTAGGCATAGGGCGGAGTGAACACTGTGTCCGTGCCCGGAACGAGCAGCACAACGCCGCTGTTGGGGAGGTTGGGGTTGTAGTGGCTGGTGCCCCAGGTGCAGTTGTTGGTGATGTTGCCGGAGGCATACAGCAAACCGTTTGGACCCTTGCTGGACGTGGCCAGTTCCCAGGGATTCCAGACGTTGTGATAGTAGTTGTTTTCGATGCGGACCTCAGACTGGAGGCGCGCGCGGGTGCAGTAGTTGTTGCCGGGGGCGTTGAAATAGTTGTTGTAAACATGGACGCTGCCGAACCGGACCGACGGCATGCGTTCACGGCACCAACTGCTCCACCAGTTGTGATGGAACGTGACATGCAGTTTGTTGTCGTCCGTCACGTCGTCGTCGCTGCCGCCGATGAGATTGACATCTGGATGACTGTTGAAGTTGGTGACGGTGTAATAGAACTTGCACCACGATACCGTGACGTAATCACCCTCGCGGGTGACATCAAGCATGCCATCCGCGCAATCCACGAAGGTGCAATGATCCACCCACACATGGCTGCCGCCATATTTGACCGTGACACCGTCGCCTTCGCCTGCGTCACCGGGATTTGTGAACACCAGGTTTCTGAGAATGACGTTGGTTGCGGGAGTGGTGACCTCGACACTTCCATAGATGCCCACGTTGCCGGTGATGGTCACGTTGGTGCCGACACCGATGATGGTTTTGTTCGGGCCGAGATAGAAGCTGCTGTGCGAGGAACTTGTCCCCAACACCAGATTGGTGCGGAGCAGGATAATGACAGGGTCAGGGCTCTGGCCGTAAGCGGTGAACGCTGCCAGCGTATCAACGATGCGAACCGGACCGCCTGCGCCGCCTGTTACACCCGGGCCGACTGTTGCAAAGCCGGTTGGCCCCTCAACTCCGCCTCCGCCACTGCCTGTGCCGGTGGGTTTGATGGAGTAGAATTTCACGGGTTCGGACGGGCTGACGCTGTTGGTGAAATCGAAGTTGCCGCTGCCATCGAATGACGAACTGCCGACTGTGGACCAGGAGCCGCGCGGAGTGCCGAGGCTCGTGGATGCGACGACGTCGTAGGGCTGCCCCGCGTCACCGTTGTTCCCGCGCAGGATCATGCTGGTAGGTGTGCGCAGGGACTGGGAGATGAGAGGCGTTTTGGGTGTGCCACCGCCGCCTCCGACCGTGAACAGTCCACTGGTGGCTTCATAGAGATTCGCCGCCGTTGCCGTGGCGGAAAGCACGGCAACTGCATTGATCTTGTTGATGCTCAGATTGTCGAACGTGACCTTGCCGGTGCCGTCGGTAACCTTCGTCAACGTGCCGCTCAACGTTCCGTTGCCCACGAGCAGTTTGACCGTGACTGAAATGCCGCTCTGAGAGATGGGAGTGCCGTAGCTGTCCTGCACTTGAACGACCACCGGGCTCATCGTGGCGTTGACGGATGCATCCACAGGAGGCGTTGTGAAGGTAAGCTTTGTAGCCATGCCAGGGACACTTGGTGTGACGTCTGCCCAGGTGGTACCAACTCGGACTTCATCCACGTACAAGTCGGCCAGAGCCGAGCCACCACCGGAGGCCTTGTTTGCGAGCACGAAACTCTGGATTGTGTCGCGCGCGCTACCGAAGTTGGTGCTGACCGTTGGCGGCGGGATGAACATTTCCGTGGCGGTGAACGTACCGGGGTGCGGGTCAACCCAGACGTCGGCGGAATCGCCGGTCGTTTCCCCGTTCACGTAGTGGTAACGAGCCACGAAAAAGTGCGGTGTGTTCAAGCTGATGCTGCCGGAGGAGAACGAGATTCTGCCGGCGCTGTCAGAACTCTTGGTCACGCCGACGCGCATGTTCGAATCCAGCCACACGCCCACAACCGGCGTGCCCGCGCCTGTGTCACTGCGCAGATAGGCGATGAGCTTGTTGCCGCTCGGAGCCTGAGCGACGCTCATCAGGAACGAGCAGTAGACGTTCGGGTTGGAGCCGCTGATGGATTGCGTGGTGAACACGGTGCCGCGATCGCGATTGGAGGAAGGGACCACATTCAATCGCACGCCACCGCCGCTTGAAGGGGCGAGTCCGGTGTAGCTCAAATTGGCCTCGGCGCGGTTTGTCCAGGCGCCTGAGCCGGTGCTGCTGCCGCCATTCCAGTTTGCGGCGCTGCTACCGAGGCCGAGTGCATCGCCGTCGTTGTATGTGAACGAGTCATACTTCAACAATCCGGCTTGGGCGCATTGAGCGGCCGTGAGGCCGACGGCCAGTGCCAACATCAGCCAGCGCGGCTTTCGGATTCCAGTTTTCGAGGATGGGTGTTTTTTCATTTGCATGTTTGGGTTTTTGGGTTTGAACGGAAATCAGGGTGCGAACGGGCCTTTGCCTGCGCCAGCGTGTTGCATGACGATTGCGGGAACGGAGGCCGCCGGATCGGGTGTGTAGCTGTAAGGCGGAGTAAAAACAGAGTCGGTGCCGGGGATGAGAACGGTCGAACCGCCGCCGGCCCAGGTCACGCCATACGAGGTTTCGAGATAACCGACGTTGTTATTCGTGGCGAGGAGCAGTCCGGGCGTGCCGCCGGTGTAGCGTTCCCAAGGGTTTTTGACGTTCTCGAAAAAGTTGTTTTCGACGAGGCACTCGGCCTCGATACGGGTGCGGACGCAGTAATTGTTTCCCGGCGCGTTGTAGTAATTGTTGTAACAATGCACGCGACCAAAGCGCACCGACGGCATTCGCTCCGTGCAGTTTGTGCTCCACCAGTTGTGATGGAAGGTGACGTGCAGCGCACCGCGCGAGGAGCTTTCGCCGTCGCTGCCGCCCAGCAGGCTGACAAACTTGTGGTTGGGGTCCGGCGGATTGGCTGTGTAGTAAAACTTGCACCAGGAAACAGTCACGTAATCCGCGCCCGCAGCCATGTCCAGACTGCCGTCGGTTCCGTCCACAATCGTGCAATGGTCAATC
>DAOLDN010000416.1:0-3704 GCA_035327385.1 Verrucomicrobiota bacterium
CGGCCCCGAACCTTTGGAGGCAATCTCCTTGATGGCCGCGTTGAACTCGGATGGAAGCGCCAGCACCGTGGGTTCGGGCGAACCCAGTTGCAGTTCCGCCACACCGGCCGCGTCGCTCTCGTCACTGGCGAACAACGCCATCGGCCCGATCAACGCATACTTGCCGGTCTCCAGTTTTCCTTTCGGCGAAAGCGCCTTGCCCGCGAATGTTTCGCCGCCGATGACATTCTGCAAACGATCCAGTGAGGCCGACAACAACGCGGCCTGTTTTTCGATCTTTTGTGCCTCGGTCATTTCCGCGGAAGCCGCAGCGGACTTTGCCGAATCAATCGCGCCCTGCAAGCGGGCCACTTCACTGATATGAACACGCGTCTCGAACGCGCGCAGATACTCCGCCAGCAATGCTTCGAGGAATTTGATCTCGTCGTGACGGCGTTTGACCTCGGACTTGAGAGCATTCAACTCGACCAGTTGATTTTCCTGGAAGCGTTGGGCGCGATCCAATTCGCGGCGATCATCTAGGACTTTCTGTTCCAGTTCGCGCAACTGTTGGGCGAGCGGCAGGCGTTCTTCTTCAATCTGCTTTCGTGTCGCCGTCAATTCCTCCAGCGCCTGCTGCAAATCCGTTTTGGCCGCGCCGGACACCGCGTCCAGTTCGGCCGACGACGCGACCGCAACGCTTCCGAGCAAACATCCGATGAGAAAAAATCGTTTCATGAAATTGGCAGGCGTCGTCACTTGATTTCAACGGGCAGGCTGACGAACGCGGCGGGAGCGGCGTTGCGATACATGGCCAGTGATTTTTGGATTTTGCCCGCGAGGTCCTTCTGTTCCTTCCATTGCCAGCCGTTGGCGGTGGGAATTCCCACGCCCGCGTAATCGCCGGCCTTGTCCACGAAATACGCCTGGCCGAGGCCGACGTAGATCGTCTCCACCTGCACTTCAGCGCCGGACGGACTCTTCTGGATTTCGCTGACGACGGTGACGGCGGCGTTGAACTTGTCCACCTCGTTGAGGATGCCAACGACAGTCTGCATCCGTTCCGCGCCACTGACGCGAGTGTTGGCGTCGCCGGTGGGAATGCGCTGGAGCAGCGGCTGGATTTTTTCAGTCAACGGCGGCGGAAACGCCGGCGCGAGCGACAACAGTTTGGTTTCAAGCGCAACGACCAGCGTCTTGACCGTTTCGGCGGCCTGTTGAAGTTCCTTCTGTTCGGCCTGGGCCTTTTCCCGTTCCACGTCCACCTGTGTGCGATTGGTGGAGACGTTGCCCATTTGCGTGGCGATGGATTTCAACTCGCGCTCGAACAGCGCGATGGTCTGTTCGATGGTGTCCTTGTCCGCCTGCCAGTCGCTTTTGGTTTTGGAGATCAACTGGCGCGTTTCCACCCACTTTTCGAGAGTGGAACGCGTTTCGTTGACGGCGGACTCGGCGCGAACCGGGCTGCCGGCCACGCCTGCCGCAATCACCGCCAGTGTTCCCCACAAAATCGTTCGATTCATGTGCGGTCATGGTGCGCGGAACGTGTTACAGGCCGTCGTCGGGATTGTTACGATTGTGTCACAGACCGGTGGGAAAGCTCCAAATTCCAAAATCCAAGCTCCAGAGAAACGCCAAGTTTCAACATCCAAAGAATTTTTTGCGGCACGAATGAATCCGCGTTCCGGTGCATCCAGTGGCGACAAAGTGATTGGAGCTTGTTGTTTGGAGCTTGTCTGGAGCTTGGATTTTGGAATTTGGAGCTTTCGGTAATGATTGTTTCCATCTCGTAACACGCCTGCCGCATCGTTGTCGCCCGCAGCGACGACAGTTGCGAATGAAAATTTCCTTCAGCGATGAAGGACGGCAGGTTTCGGCGGGTCAATCGGCCGCGCCGTGTGTGTGCCGGAACCTGTCGGGTATGGGGATTGGAACAATCAGATGAGAACGACGCAAATGACCATCACCACAACGACGACGAGTCCGTTCCTGAAACTGCTGGCGCTGCACGCGGGTCGCCGCGAGAAACACAGGCTGAAACTCTGCCCGCAGTTTCGCGCGCGCGCGTTGACTCCCGCCTGCCGTTCAACGTTGCGGATGGAGAGCGCCGCCCGACTGAAAACTCCTGGGACGACACGTTTCGCCGCATGAAGCATTGAGCGGTTCACCCCGCCGGTTTGCTGCCTGCGGCGATGGCTTCCGAGAATGTGTTCAACACCTCGGAACGCGCCAGCACGCCGATCAGCCGGTTTTCCGTGAAGCTGTTGACCACGGGAATGTTTCTCAGTTCGCTTTCCAGCACCACGGGCAACACCTCCAGGAGGCGCTGGTTGGGCGTGACGCATCGCGGCGGAGGACGCATCACGTCGTAGGCGATCACCGCGCGCAGTTCTTCCCCGGCGCTGAGATATTCCTTCAAGTCGTGCAACGCGACGAGGCCGATGAGCTTGCCGTCCGCGTCCACCACGGGCAGGAAATTGTTCGGGCTGGTGACGAAGCGGCTGGCGATGTCCTTCAACGGAGTGTTCTCGCGCAACGGAGGGACGGGTTCCTGCATGATGTCGCCGACCTTCTGCTGCATGGCCACGCCGGACGCAGTGGATTCGTCGCTGATCTCCAATCCGCGTTCGCGCAACGGAGCCGTGTAGATGGATTCCGGGTGCAGCCTGCCCGCGAGAAGAATGGAAACGACGCAACCGAGCATCAGCGGCGGCATCAGGGAGTAGTCCAGCGATATTTCAAACACCATGATCATCGCCAGCAACGGCGAACGTGTGGTGGCCGCCAGCACGCTGCCCATGCCGACGAGCGCGAACGCGCTGATGGGCAGACTGGTCGCGCCGCCAAGGTTTTGGAGCGCCTTGCCGTAGACCGCGCCAAGGCACGCGCCGAGAAACAGTGCGGGAGTGAACACGCCGCCCACAGCGCCGGAGCCGACCACCGCCGCAGTCGCCAGCAGTTTGGCCAGCAACAGGCCGGCAAGGAAAAAAACGATCCAGCCGCCGCCGGACAGCCCCTCCTGCAACCACGGCGCGGCCAACTGGTCAAATTCGTCATGGAGGATTCGGTTGGTGACCACGTAGCCGTTGCCCCACACGCCGGGGAAAGCGACCGCGATCAATCCCACGATGAGTCCGCTCAATGCCAGCTTCGAGTAGATGGGCCATCGGACCTGGCCGAAGCGGATTTCGCAGCGACGGATCATTTTCAGAAATACCGCTCCCAGCACGCCCGCCAGAACCCCCAGCAAAATGAACCACGGCAATTGCAGCACGCTGGTGAATTCATACGCCGGCACCACATACCACGGCTCCAGTCCGAAGAAGCTGCGCGACACCATCGTGGCAATCACCGACGCGAACACCAGCGGCGCGAACAGGTTCATGGAGAAATTACCGAGAACAATCAGCGCCGCGAACACAGCGCCGGCGATCGGGGCATTGTAGGCCGCCGCAATCCCCGACGCCGCGCCGCAACCCACCAGCAATCGCAACCGGTAGGGCGGCCATTTCGCAAACTGGCCGAGCTTCGACGCCAGTGTGGCGGACAGTTGCGTGATGGCCCCTTCGCGCCCGATGGACGCACCTGTGCCAATGCTCACGAGCGACGAGGCGGCTTTGACCAGATTGGTGCGGAACGGGAGTCTGCCATCGCCGGCCACAACCACTTCCAGCATGTTGGAGGTTCCCTGGCGACCAATGAGCCGCAGCCCCCAGTGCAACACC
>DAOLDN010000417.1:0-3704 GCA_035327385.1 Verrucomicrobiota bacterium
TCAAGGAAAAGGAAAAGTCGCACGGCGAAATCGAGATGTGGCGCGCGGCCAATGCCGTCATTTCAGGCCTCATCGTCGCCGCGTGCGTCGTCATTGCAGTGGTCATGATCGGAGTGACCATCGCATTGAACGTGCATGAATTTCCGGCGCGCGCGGACCTGATGCTGCGGCTGTTACGATTCATGTTTCCCTACATGCTGTTGGTCTGTCTGGCGGCGGCGTTCATGGGCATGCTCAATGCCCGGGGACATTTCTTCATACCGGCCATGGGAGCGACGATGCTCAACGTGGTGATGATCGCATCCGTGTTGTGGCTTGCGCCGCGGATGGGAACTGTTTTGCACGAACAGATTTTTGCGCTGGCCATCGGCGTGCTGGTGGCCGGCGTGGCGCAGGCTGCGTTTCAATTGCCATCGTTGCGGCGCGAAGGTTTCCGTTACAAATGGGTTTCGCCGTGGCGCAACGAAACCGTCCAGCGGGTTGTGAAACAGATGATTCCGGGGATGATCGGCGTGGCGGCGTTCCAGATCAACGTGACCATCATCCAGGGCCTCGGCCTGTGGCTGGACACACCGCAACAGCCGCTGATCGCTCCGTTCAATTACGCCGTGCGTCTCATGGAACTGCCCCAGGGATTGTTCGGCATCTCGCTCGCCACGTTCCTGCTGCCCACGCTCGCGGGGCTGGCGGCGGAAAAGAAGTTCGACGACTTTCGCGCCACATTAAGGCACGGATTGAGCACGCTGCTATTCCTGAACCTGATCGCCTCCGTACTGCTGGTGGTGCTGGCCGAACCGATCGTGCGGCTGCTGTTTCAGTACGGCAAATTCGGCGAGGACGCCACGGCGCGAACGGCGTTTGCGCTGATGTGTCTTGCTCCGGGATTGATCGCCTTCTCCACGGCAAACATTCTGGCCCGTGCCTTCTTCGCGCTCGGCGACACGCACACGCCGATGAAAGTCAGCGCCGTTTGTCTGCTGTTAAACCTGCTGTTCACGTTCGCGCTCGTCGGCGTGCTGCGGCAGGGCGGCCTGGGCATTGCCAACACGTTGAGTTCCGCCATCAACGTGGTGTTGCTGCTCTTTGCATTGCGCAAAAAACTCAAGACACTCGACATGCAGTCCGTCCGACAGACGCTCCTGCCGCTGGTGGTGGCAGGCACGCTGGGAACTTTTGTCGCGTGGCAGGCGCTGAGGCTTTGGGAAAAATCGCTCGGCCACGACACGCTGGCGTTGAAGGTCGGCGCGGTGTTCGTGCCGGCAGTCGGGGCGGGCCTGGTATATTGGATTGCTGCCAGCCTTTTCAGAATTCCGGCTGCCACCGAGATCAGCGGACTGATCCTCGCGCGATTCGGAAAAAAATGAGAACAAGTCACTGGAACAAGTAACAGCCGGTTTCCACGCAGGCGCTAGTAATTCGTGATTCGTAAATCGTAAATGACCTTAGCCACCGCCAAACCCGTTCGCGAACTGGCCATCGGCATCGTCCGGCGTCTCCAGGCCGTCGGTCATTCCGCGTTCTGGGTCGGAGGCTGCGTCCGCGACTTTCTGCTGGGACGCGAACCGGATGATTACGACATCGCCACCTCGGCGAAACCGGACGACATCGAGGCTCTTTTCAAGCGCACCATTGCCGTCGGACGCAAGTTCGGAGTGATGGTCGTTGTTGAGCAGAAGCATCAGTTCCAGGTGGCGACATTTCGAGCTGAGGCAGATTACACTGACGGGCGCAGACCGGGAAAAGTGGTTTTCGCCGATGCACGTGCGGACGCCGAACGTCGCGATTTCACGGTGAACGGACTGTTCTACGACTCTGTCACAGAGCGGTTGCACGACTGGGCGTGTGGCAAAACGGATTTGGAGTCGCGCATCATCCGCACTATCGGCAATCCGGAGGAACGTTTTGCCGAGGATCATTTGAGATTGTTGCGCGCCGTGCGGTTTGCGACGCAACTGGGGTTTGAGATCGAGCCCAAGACATTCGCGGCAGTCAAGACGCTGGCACCGAAGATCGCGGCCATCAGTGCCGAGCGTATTCGCGATGAACTGCTCAAACTGTTTGCGCCGATGCCCAGGAGCGCGGGCGGCTCGCCCGCAAGTTCCGGTTCAAACAAGAATCTCGCGGGCGAGCCGCCCGCGCTCCAATGCGCTCCGGCCTCGCGCGGACTGCAATTGTTGCGCGACAGCGGGCTGCTTCAACATATCCTTCCTGAACTGGCGGCGACCATCGCTTGCGAACAATCGCCGGATTATCATCCGGAAGGCACCGTGTTCGAGCATTTGAAACTGATGCTCGCGCAAATGCCCGCCAACGCGCATCCGCTGTTGCCGTGGGCGGTGTTGATGCACGACATCGCCAAGCCTCTCACGTCATCGCGCGACCCCGACACAGGCAGCATCCATTTCTACGAACACGAGAAAATCGGCGCGGAGATGACGGGCGACATTCTGCGACGGCTCAGGTTTCCAAAAAATCAGATCGAGGAAGTCGTCATCGCAGTGCGTCATCACATGCAATTCAAGGACGCGCCGCAGATGCGAAAATCCACACTGCGCCGGATGCTGTTGCGCGACACGTTTCCGCTGGAGTTGCAACTGCACCGGCTCGATTGCCTCGGGTCGCACGGGCGGCTGGACGTTTATGATTTTCTCGTTGAGCAATCCGGGGGATTGAAGAAACAACCCGCCATCCGCCCGCCGCTGTTGACCGGGGCAGATTTGATCAAGCTCGGAATGAAACCCGGGCCTTCGCTGGGCAAAATGCTGGCAGAAATCCGTGAGAAACAATTGCAGGACGAATTGAAGACACGGCGCGAAGCCCTGAAGTGGGCGAGGGCAGCCATCGGGTCAATGCGGACGTAGAGTTATCCGACGTATGCGGCGGGTAGGAGCACGGAACTGCAAATAACGAGTGGAAGCTCCAAGCACCAATGTCCAAGCTCCAGAGAAACTCCAAGCTCCAAACCCCAGCTGCCTTGTCAACGTCTGCTGCCAAAAAGGGCGATGCTTTGGAGCAATTCCACTTTTCCTGTAGAGCAGCGCGTCTCCGCTGCGAGTTCAAGCGCGGTCGTCGGCTTGGCGGCGAGACGCCGCCGCAACTCGCAAGCAAGGACGCCTTCGCTACATCATTATCGGAAATGGTCCAACCGCAGCGGATTGGTGGGGGTTGCGACAGGTTTTCAGCACAGTCGCGCTCCGGTTCATAGGAAGTGTATCGGAGCTTGAGATTTGGAGCTTCTCTGGAGCTTGGTTTTTGGCGCTTGGTGCTTCATGCCCATGTGCCGCACTGAACACCAATAATCCGATTTGAAGCAGGTCACACCGTCACGGCAGCCGTCGCCGGCGCGTTGAGCCGCCTCCACAATTCCTGCGACAACACCTCGTAGGCGGCGGCGCTGGCGCTGTATTTGTCGTAGTGAATGATGGGTTTTCCGAAGCTGGGCGATTCCGCCAGTTTGGTGCTGCGGGGAATGACCGTTTCAAAAACGCGGTCGCCAAGAAGGTTGCGCACCTCGGACACGACCTCGCTGGACAATCTTGTGCGCGCGTCGAACATCGTCATCACCACGCCGATGATGTCGAGGTTTGGATTCACGCCCGCGTCGCGCAGTTGTGTCAGGATGCGGTTCATCATGCTGATGCCTTCCAGCGCGTAGTATTCGCATTGAAGCGGCACCAAGACTCCGTCGGCGGCGGCGAACGCGT
>DAOLDN010000418.1:0-3699 GCA_035327385.1 Verrucomicrobiota bacterium
ATATATTGCGAAGGACCATTCCCGCAAACCGACCGCATCCGCGGCCCGAGCGCGTCATGGCCCATTGATTGTCCATGTCCGCAAACTCCGACATCAAGCTGGCCATTGTCATTCCCGCCTATCGCAAGGCGTTTCTGGAGCGGGCCATCCGTTCCGTGGCTCAACAGACCGACCGGCGATTCAGGTTATATGTGGGGGATGACGCCAGTCCAGACACGCTCGAACCAGTGGTGCGTTCTGCCGCTGCGGGTTGCGAACTTGTCTTCCGCAGATTCGAGGAAAATCTGGGAGGCCGTTCATTGGTGGGGCACTGGGATCGTTGTATCCGCTTGAGCGGCGAAAAATGGGTGTGGGTGTTTTCCGATGACGACATCATGGAGGCCGGTTGCGTGGAGGCATTTTACCGCGAACTGGAGCGGACGGGCGGCGCTTACGACCTTTACCGGTTCAACACTTTCCAGGTGGACGGAGACGACCGAATTTGCGCGGTCAGTCCTTCCCACCCTGTTGTGGAAAGCTCGCTCGAGTTTGCCTACCACCGTTTGTGCGGCACGAGACACAGCACGTTTCAGGAATTGATCTTTTCGCGAAATGCCTACGACCGCGTCGGTGTGCTGCCGGATTTTCCGCACGCCTGGTGCGCGGACGACGCCGCCATCGTGCTGTTGGGTGACCGGACCGGCATCCGCACCATCGAAGGGCCGCGCGTGCATTTCCGCATGAGCGGCGGGAACATCACCTCCCGCTACGCCGATGCGCGGGTCAATCGCGGCAAACGCAAGGCGGCCATGTCCTATCTGGACTGGTTGATGGAACATTTCCGCGACGCGAAGGATGAACGGTTGAAGCTGGACTCGGGAATGTTGCGCCGCGCGGCGGAACGATGGTTCACCTCGCAGTGCATCTGGCTGCAAACGTATTGCACAGCGGGCGAATGTCGCGAGATGGCGCAATTTGCGGCGCGCATGTGGGGTGGCAGCGCCCGGCGGCATCAGTTCCGGTTCATGCGTTGGAATGTCGGTTGCCTGTTCAATCGCGCCATCAAAGCGCCGCTGTCCGCCGTCCTGCGGTCGCCATCCGGCGGCGATTCAGCCGGAAACAAGTGATGACCGCACCCGGCTGTACCTGGATTTATCAGAGCACGCCATTGCCCGGCCACAGTCTTGCATGAGCGCTGAACGAACAAACATTGTATTTGTCACCACCCTCGACGGTTCTCCGTGGGGCGGGTCGGAGGTGCTGTGGAGCGAGACGGCGATGCATCTCCACCGGGCGGGCCACGTCGTCGGTGTGAGTGTGTGCCGCTGGCCGCAACGGGCGCGAGTGGTGCAGGAACTCGTCAACACGGGCGTGAACCTCAACGAGAGAGCCTACACCTGGCCGTGGTTGCGACCGCGATTTCTCCAGGGTGTGGCAGCTCCGTTTGTGCGGCGGCGTTCGCTGCGCGGATTTCAAGACTGGTTGCGCCGGATGAAACCCGCGTTGATCTGCATCTCGCAGGGCAGCATTGTGGACGACTTCTGGTTCATCAGCTGGCTGCCTCAAAGCGGCTGGAAGTATGCAACCCTTTTGCACGCCAACGCGGAATGTATCTGGCCAAACGACACGCGGGCTTCGCAGGTGCTGGATTTGTATCAGGGCGCCGCGCGCACGTACTTTGTTTCAAACGGAAACCGCGCGCTGCTCGAAACCCAATTGGGCGTGGACATGCCGCGCGCCGAAGTCGTTCGCAATCCCTTCAACGTCCGCCGCGATGCCGCTCCGCCTTGGCCGGCGGACACAGGAACTGTCCGGCTTGCGTGCGTGGGCAGGTTGGAGCCGGACGCCAAGGGGCAGGACCTGTTATTGCAGGTGCTGGCGCGGGAAAACTGGCGCTCGCGGCCCGTGTCAGTCTCGTTTTACGGGAGCGGAGACAAAGCGGAGGGATTGCGCCGGCTGGTGCAGCGGCTGCGATTGACGGATCGCGTCCAGTTTTGCGGCCACACGGATGACATCGAAGGTTTGTGGGCCACGCACCACGCGCTGATTTTACCGTCGCGATTCGAGGGACTTCCCATCACCATCGTCGAGGCGATGCACTGCGGGCGGCCCGTGATCGTGACCGATGTGGCCGGCAACTGCGAAGTGGTGCAGGACGGCGTTACGGGTTTTGTGGCGGAGTCGCCCACGGTGCGGCATCTGGACGCGGCAATGGAGCGGGCATGGTCTTTGCGGTCCAATTGGCAGGCGATCGGCGTTGCCGCCGCGAAAAGCATCCGCGAAATCATGCCTCCGAACGCGGCG
Source organism: Verrucomicrobiota bacterium (assembly GCA_035327385.1). Classification (GTDB taxonomy): domain Bacteria; phylum Verrucomicrobiota; class Verrucomicrobiia; order Limisphaerales; family JADLHS01; genus DAOLDN01. Next base: position 2,284 of record DAOLDN010000418.1, read on the forward strand.
GAAGTGTTCGCGGCAAAGCTGCTGCGACTGGCGGACACGGTGCAGGCGGGCAAATGATCGCCCGTTGCGAACAGGTTTTGAAAACTCATGCAAGCATTGACAATTGAAGCGGGCCGGTCTGAAAAACAGTACTGGCGCGATCTCTGGAAATACCGGGAATTGTTCTATTTTTTGGCATGGCGCGACCTGCTGGTGCGCTACAAACAGACGGTGGTGGGCGTGGCCTGGTCCGTGATACGGCCTTTCCTGACCATGCTCATTCTGACGGTGGTGTTCGGCAAATTCGGCAAGATGCCTTCGGGCGGTTCACCTTATCCGCTGATGGTTCTGTGCGGGATGTTGCCGTGGCAGTTTTTTTCAACGGCGCTTTCCGAGAGCGGACAGAGTCTGGTCAACAACGGCAATCTCATTTCAAAGGTCTATTTTCCGCGCCTCGTGGTGCCGGCCAGCAGCGTCATTGTGAGTCTGGTGGATTTCATGATCTCGGTGGCGTTCATGATCGCGTTGCTCTTCTGGTATCAATTCGTGCCGTCGCCAAACATCGTGTTCCTGCCGCTGTTCGTGCTGCTGGTGTTCGCGGCGTCCTTCGGCGTGGGGCTTTGGATAGCGGCGTTGATGGTGGAGTATCGCGACTTCCGGTTCATCGTTCCGTTCGTCGTTCAATTCGGTTTGTATGCGTCGCCGGTGGGCTTTCCAAGCATGGTGGTGCCGGAACAATACAGGCTGTTGTACGCGCTCAACCCGGTCGTCGGCATCATTGACGGTTTCCGTTGGTGCGTGTTGGGCGGTGAGCATGTTATTTATTGGCCCGCGCTGGCGATGTCCGTGGGCATGGTGGTGGTGTTGATGATCACCGGTCTTTGGTATTTCAGGAGGGTGGAACGGACGTTTGCCGATGTGATCTGAACGAAGCCCGATGCGCCAATCTACGGTTCAATTTCTATGAGTCATCCAGTCATCACAGTCGAAAACCTCGGCAAACGCTACATCCTGGGTCATCAACGGTCCAAGACCGACGGCGTGCGCCACGTCATCGAATCGGCCGTGCGCGCTCCGTTCCGCTGGATTCGCGACCGGCGACAATTGAAGAAGCAGGAGAGGGAGGAATTCTGGGCATTGAAGGATGTTTCGTTCCAGGTCAATCGCGGCGACGTGGTGGGATTGATCGGTCGCAACGGTGCCGGCAAGAGCACGTTGCTCAAAATCCTGAGCCGCATCACCGAGCCTACGACGGGCCGCATCCAACTGGAAGGCCGCGTGGCCAGCCTGCTGGAGGTGGGAACAGGTTTTCATCCTGAACTGACAGGGCGCGAAAATATTTTTCTCAACGGCGCCATCCTCGGCATGAGCAAGGAGGAGATCAAACGGAAGTTCGACGAGATTGTGGCATTCTCCGAGATCGAAAAGTTTCTGGAC
>DAOLDN010000419.1:0-3686 GCA_035327385.1 Verrucomicrobiota bacterium
CCCAGCACCAGCGGCCACGCAGTAATCAGCACCTTGAAATCCACCAGCATGCCGACCGCGACAAAGAACACCGCACCGAACGTCTGATCCAGTCCGCTGAACACGCGTTCGATGTCGTCCTTGTAACGCGTGCTGCCGATGATCGCTCCGAAAATGAACGCGCCCAGTGCCAGCGAATAACCGACCTTCACGGCCAGCATGGCCAGCGACAGCAACAAGCCTCCCACGATCAACGTTCGTGTCTCGCGTGACGCCGAGTTGCTCAGGCGCGTCAGGAGTTTCGGCATTACCAGCAGCGACATCAACGCCACGAAGACGATGAACGCGCCGAGTTTGCCCAGTGTCGGCACGAGCGGCGGCGGTTTGTCGCCACCAAACGCCACCAGCGACGTCAACAACGTCAGCATCGTGATGGCCACCACGTCTTCCAACACCGTCGTGCCGAGCGCAAGCTGGCCCGGGCGTTCGTGCGTCAGATTCAATTCATCCAGCACCTTGCTGATGATCGCCGAGCTGGACACCATCAACATCGCCGCCAGGAACAGGCTCGCCGTGGTGCTCCAACCCAGCGCCCAGCCCGCCATGCGTCCGACGTTCAGGACCAGCACAGCGCCGATCACCGTTGCCACGATCACCGACAGCCCCAACCGTTTCAGCCGGCTCAAACTCAGGTTCAGCCCGATGGAAAAAACGAGGAACACAAGGCCCAGTTGCGCCAGCGTCTGCACGCGGTCCAGATCGGACACCAGCGCAAACGGAGGCGTGTTCGGCCCGATAATCGCGCCCGCCGCCAGATAACCCACGATGGCCGACAATCCCAGTCGCTGACAAATCCACGCCACGGCTCCGGCGATCACCAGAACCACTGCAAGATCTTGAATGAGCAAGATGCCCGTCACAACGCTTTGTCTAACTGCTCCCGCGGAAAAAGACACGCACAACCTTGCCTCGACGCACAAAAAAGCTCCAAGCTCCAAACAGCAAGCTCCAGAGAAGCATCAAGCACGAAGCTTCAATACGAAGTCCGTTCTCAATGCCGTAGCCATACTCGTGAGAGTGCGGTTATCATCACTTCGTCAAAGATTTGCCGAGTTCTCATGAACGCAGCCACGGTCGCGCTCCGATTCATTCCTTCCAGACAGTTTGATGTTTGAAATTTGGAGCTTCTCTGGAGCTTGGAGTTTGGAAGTTGGAACTTTTTCTCCTGTAACATCCGCCGTGATTTGCTGCTGAAGTCCGTGTATGAGTGAAACGAAAGTGATTCCGCCTCAACAGCCCAGATGCCCGCAATGCGGCACACCGCTGCCCGCCGGCGCGCTGGCTGGCCTTTGTCCAGCCTGCCTGCTCAAGGTCGGCGCGGCGGCGGATACCGTCACAAACGCCAGACAACCCGCCTTTCAGCCGCCCACCGTGGACGACCTCGCGCCGCTGTTCCCGCAACTGGAAATCCTCGAACTCATCGGCAAAGGCGGCATGGGCGCGGTCTATAAAGCACGACAGAAACAACTAGACCGCATCGTCGCGCTGAAAATTCTTCCGCCCGGCATTGGCGATGACGCGGCGTTTGCCGGGCGTTTTGCGCGCGAGGCCAAGGCGCTGGCAAAACTGAACCATCCCGGCATCGTAACGTTGTATGAGTTTGGTAGCAGCGGACGTGAGTCCGCTCATTCCGATGTCGCTGCGGAAAAGGAGAAAAGCAGAAAAGGAGCTGAGGAGAAGATAGCTTCGGACGCGAGAAGCTCCTCTGCTCCCGATCCCCTTTTCTCCTCTGCCAGAATTTACTACTTCCTCATGGAATTCGTGGACGGCGTGAACCTGCGTCAGTTGCTCCACGCAGGTCGCGTGTCCGCGCGCGAGGCGCTGGCCATCGTGCCGCAGATTTGCGACGCGCTCCAATTCGCGCACGACCAGGGCATCGTCCATCGCGACATCAAACCGGAAAACATTCTGCTCGACCGTCGTGGTCGCGTGAAGGTGGCGGATTTTGGGCTGGCGAAGATTGTGGGTGACGTAGGGCAGGCTTTCCAGCCTGCCGGTGCGGGCGACATACCGGTCGCCAGTTCCGAGGGAGACCAAGGCGAGGAGGCTAGAAACACCGGACTGGAAAGTCCGGTGAACCGGCAGACTGGAAAGTCTGCCCTACGTGATCTCACCGACGCGGGCAAGGTCATGGGCACGCCGCAATACATGTCGCCCGAACAAATCAACGCGCCCGGCGAGGTGGATCATCGCGCGGACATTTACGCGCTCGGCGTGGTGTTTTATCAGATGCTCACCGGCGAATTGCCCGGCAAGAAGATCGAGCCACCGTCGCGCAAAGTTTCCATTGATGTGCGGCTGGATGAAATCGTCTTGCGCGCGTTGGAGAAGAAACCGGAACTGCGCTACCAGCAAGCCAGCGTCCTCAAGACCCAGGTGGAAACCATCGCCTCGACCAGCGCCCACATTTCCCCTGAGTCGCCGCATGGGATCAACTGGAGTGCAGTGTTCAAGACTTCAGGACTCATCTGCTTTTGGATTCTGTTGGCGGTGGTCGGCATCAGGTTCTTGACCGGGCAGGATTTCCGACTCACGCCAATCCTAACAGTCAGCTTCATCCTGGCATACGTGTTCACAGCAGCTTGGTTCTGGTGGCGAAACCGACAATCGCAGAATCATGGCCCGAAAGCAACCTCGCCCGTATCCAATCAATCGGATACTGCGGCTCGCGATGAATCGGGTGGCAACGGGATGCCCTCGCCGCAAGTCTGGGGTTTGGTGTCTGGATTGGTGCTCATGCTGGTGTTGGGATTCTGGTTTTTGACTGACAAACGTTTTGCCCTCGCGCCCGTTCTGACAGGATGCTTCCTTCTGGCCTTCGCTTGCACCGTAGCCTGGTCGTGGTGGCAAGACAGTCGCGCGAAAGCGGAACCGCCCTGTAGCAGCGGACATGAGTCCGCTCAAACTGAAGTCAAAACGAAACACGCCGACCAAACCTTCAAATTCTGTAACATCCCGATCGTGGGTCAACAGAACGGTCAAATGGAAATCCTCTGGCCGGGAGTGATCTGGGCCTTCCTGATAGCGTTGGCAATGGCGTTTGCGGGCACGATGCCGTTTATTTTATTGTTCAAGCTTGATCCGTTGACCTGCTTCTTATTGTCGTGTTTTGGCGCGATTCTAACCGTGGCCAGCGGATTGCGAGCGGCGTTTCGTGCCCCCATCCAAAGCGAAAAGCCCGAAGGCCAGAGCCGACACCCGTCCGCTGCAAGAAATGAGGAATCACGCTTTTCACGCACAGCCATCGCGGGAGCTATATGGGGCGCGTTCGGGGTGCTGTCGTTGGCGCGGATGCTATTTGTCTGGGGATGGGCGGCGAATGGATGGCCGGTAGATTCGCTGGCGCGATCACCGTTCTTTAGTGTTTTACATTATCTCGGTCAGCCGCTGCTTGCATTGACATCCCCGATTGGCGTCACGATCCTCGGCTGGATGGCCGTCGCGCAAATCCGCCGCTCGGCGGGAAAACTTCACGGCCTGGGGCTGGCGGTGTTCAATGGGTTGTTTTTTCCGCTGCTGGCGTTGGATGCCGGAATCATTGCGCTGGAAATGATGGGGCGTACCGTCACTACGGCTTCACACCTGCCCAATGTGACCGCGCGGATGACGACCATGCCGATTCCGACCGCCCTGCTCCTCCTCACAAT
>DAOLDN010000420.1:0-3683 GCA_035327385.1 Verrucomicrobiota bacterium
GGCGGCGCACGCGTATCCCGACGGAGAGGGAGCGCCGAAATCGTTTTCAGCCGGCAACGGCATCGTCGGTCAGGCCGCGCAATCGCGGCGCATGATCGTCACCGAACCAGACGCCGAAAAACTCCGGGTGCGGTTTGGTTTCGGTGAAATAGCTCCGACGCAAATCATCGCCTGCCCGTTGCTGGCGAACGATGCCACGGTGGGCGTGCTGGAAGTCTGCCTGTTCAAACCGCTGACCGCCACGCAGACGCGCTGGCTGGAAAAGGCGACCGAGTCCCTGGCCAACGCGTTGAGGTTCGCGCTGGAAAGCGAGGAGCGCCGGCAGGCCGAGGAACGCAATCGTCTCATTCTCGAATCCAGCGCCGAGGGCATTTTCGGCACGGACACCGAGGGGCGCATCACGTTCGTCAATTCCGCCGCGTGCAAGATGCTGGGCTTTGCCCCGGAGGAATTGATCGGCCAGCCTTCGCACGCGACGTTTCATCATCACCGGCCCGACGGCAGCGATTATCCCAAGGAATCATGTCCGATGTATGCGGCCTACAAACACGGCAAGGCCAGCCGCATTGATGACGAATTTCTCTGGCGCAAGGACGGAACGGGCGTGCCTGTCGAATACGGCGCGACACCGATCCTTAAGGACGGCGCGATTGTCGGTGCGGTGGTCAGTTTCACGGACATCACCCTGCGCAAGCAGCAGGAGCGTGAAATCCTGCTGGCAAAGGAAAAGGCCGAGGAAGCCACGCAGATGAAATCCATGTTCCTCGCGAACATGAGCCACGAAATCCGCACTCCGATGAACGCCATCATCGGCCTCTCCCATCTCGCGCTCAAAACACAGCTCACGCCCAAACAGCGAGATTACGTCAGCAAGGTCCACAACGCCGGCACGTCGCTGCTCGCAGTCATCAACGACATCCTCGACTTCTCAAAGATCGAAGCCGGCAAACTGGACCTGGAAACGACGGATTTCCGGCTCGACGAAGTCATCAGTTCTGTCACCACGCTCACCGCGCAGAAGGCGCACGAAAAAGGATTGGAGTTTCTCGCGCATGTCGCGCCCGGACTGCCGGAAGTGCTGCTCGGCGATCCGTTGAGACTCGGCCAGATTCTCACCAACTTCGTCAACAACGCCGTCAAGTTCACCGAGAAGGGCGAAATCCGGCTGGAGATCGAACAAGTTGAGCGCACTGGCGAAAAGGTTCAACTCAAGTTCTCCGTGCGCGACACGGGTCTCGGCATGACCCGTGAACAATCGGCGAAATTGTTCCAGCCGTTCACGCAGGCCGACATGTCCACGACACGCAAACACGGCGGCACCGGGCTGGGATTGACCATTTGCCGGCGGCTTGTCGAGTTGATGGGCGGACGCATCTGGCTGGAAAGCGAGCCAGGCGTGGGCAGCACGTTTTACTTCACCGTCTGGCTTGGCGTCGGCTCGGCCACTGGCACGGGCAGGGTCGTTCCCGAGAAACTGGCGCAGTTGCGCGTGCTGATCGTGGATGACAACCCCACAGCGCGCGAAATCTTGCACGAGCCGCTGGCCACCGTGGCCGCGCGCGTGGACACGGTCGCGTCCGGCAAGGAAGCCATCGCCGCCATCCAGCTACACGACGCCACCGATCCCTACGACATCGTGTTCATGGACTGGCGCATGCCCGGCATGGATGGCTTGCAGGCCAGCCGTCACATCAAGGGCGACGAAACCCTCAAGCATCCGCCGCACATCGTGCTCGTCACCGCTTTCGGTCGCGAAGAAGTGCGCGAAGAAGCCGAGCGGCTGGAACTGGACGGATTCCTCGTCAAACCCGTGACCAAGTCCATGATTGTGGACGCCTTGGTGAACGTTTTCGCTGAAACCGGCCAGGGCGTTGAAGCCGTCGGCGAACAGGACTCACGACTGCGCGGTGCAAAGATTCTGCTGACCGAAGACAACGACATCAACCAGCAGATCGCCGTCGAACTGCTCGAAGGTGCAGGCGCAACCGTGACCATCGCCAACAACGGTCGCGAAGCCGTGGACATTTTGTCGAACGGCCCGCAGCCGCCGCCGTTCGACGTGGTGCTGATGGATTTGCAGATGCCGGAAATGGACGGTTATCAGGCCACTGCGAAGCTGCGGGCCGACGCGCGTTTCATCACGCTTCCCATCATCGCCATGACCGCACACGCGACGATGGAAGAACGCCAGCGTTGTCTGGCCGCCGGCATGAACGACCACATCTCCAAACCGATTGACCCGGAGAACCTGTATGAGACGGTGGGGCGGTTTTACAAGCCACTGACAGAGAAATCAGGGGAAACATCCAACGTCGGACATTCAACATCGAACATCCAACGACCAGTCAGCCCGGCGACATTGAATGTTGGGAGTTCCATGTTGAACGTTGAACGTTCCCCCTTTCATGGAAAGGAACCCGCCGCGCCAACAGAAGGTCTCCCTTCCTTCCCCGACCTCGACACCAGGGACGGCCTGTCGCGCGTGGCTGGAAACCGGAAACTGTATCTGAAACTGCTGCGACAATTTGTGGCTCAACAGACAGACGCGCCTGCACAGATCAATGAAGCTCTCGCCCGGAACGACTTGCCCACAGCCGAACGACTGGCCCACACGGTCAAGGGCGTTGCCGGCAATCTTGGCGCGCGAACAGTCCAACAGGTTGCCGCCGGATTGGAGAAAGCCATTTCATCCAGGATGACTTCCGCTGAACTCAATCCGTTGCTCCAGAAATTCACCTCCACAATGGGAGACTTCGTTCAGCGACTTCAGGCGGCGTTGCCGCCAGTGGAGACGGTTGCACAGTCATCAACGCCGCTCGACACCGAACGCGCCAGGCAGATCGTGGGCGAAATGATCGCGCACCTGAACAGTTTTGATCCCGCCGCAGGGGACTGTTTTGAAGCCAATCGCGAGGTGTTTCGTTCGCTGATGCCGGTGGACAAGTTTTCCAGTTTGGAGCAACACATCGGTGGATTTGCATTTGGCGAGGCGCTGGCGTTGCTTGAACCTGCTGCCAAAGAGAAAGGCCTGCTGTCCTCATGAGTACAGCACCCGCCGCTGCCAGTCATCGCATCCTGGTTGTTGATGACACACCGGCCAACATCCAGTCGCTGGCGGCCATACTCAAAGAAAAAGGCTACCAGATCAGCGTCGCCACCAATGGCAAACAGGCGCTGGAAGTCGTCAGCCGCGTCAAACCGGACCTGATTCTGCTCGACGTGATGATGCCCGAAATGGACGGCTTCGAGACGTGCCGTCGGCTGAAAGCATCGGAGGAATCTCGCCACATCCCGGTCATCTTTCTCACCGCAAAGACCGAGACGACCGACATAGTTCAGGGCTTTGAACTGGGCGCCGTGGATTACGTGGCCAAACCGTTCAACGCGCATGAACTTCTCGCCCGCGTCAACACACACCTGACGATGGACGAGCTGCGGCGCAGTCTCGCGGAAAAAAACGCGGAACTGGCGCGTGCGCATGAATTGGTGCGGCGCGCGTTTGGCCGTTACGTTTCCGAGGAAGTCGCAGCGAGCATTTTGCAATCGCCGGACGGCCTCGAACTGGGCGGCGAGGAACGCGAGGTCACGATTCTCATGTCCGACCTTCGCGGGTTCACTGCAATGGCCGCGCGACTGACGCCGCATCAAGTCATCGAATTTCTGAATCTTTATCTCGAAGCGAT
>DAOLDN010000421.1:0-3675 GCA_035327385.1 Verrucomicrobiota bacterium
GGGCTGACGATGATGCTGCCATCCACCTCCAGTTGGTTGATCCAACCCACCCCCGCGCCGGTAACGGTCAATGCCCCGCCGTTCTGCACGGGTTTGTTGAACAGCGTGAATTTGTCACCAGGCACAAGAGACGAACCGAAAGGACTTGGTTGTGAAACTGTGAGTGTTCCGACGCCGGTGTTGACCAGTCCACCACCAACCACAACGTGATCATTTAAAAGAGAGGGATCGAAGGGTGATTTGCCCACCTCAATGGCCAGATTGCCGCCGATGGTGAGGTTGCTGTTGATGGTGAGCGTTCCAATGGAATTGCCGGGCGACAGCGTGCCGGCGCTTCCAATGTTGACCGGGCCAAGGATTGATCCCGAACCGCCGAGTCTTCCGCCCCAGACGTTCACGCCGCCGATACCGAGTCGTCCATTCACCAGAAGTGTCCCGTTGCTGACGGTGGTGAGACCAGTGTAGGTGTTCGTTGCCGTGAACGTGATGGTGCCGTTGACGACCATTACCGCGCCCGTGCCGGAGATGACGCGCGGAATCGTGTCTGAACTGCCACCGATGCCGCTTAAGGCGAACTTCAACAGAGTTCCATTATGCGTGACCGTGTTGCCACTGACGCCGTAAGTATATAAGGGAAGCAGGCGAGGCGTGGTGATCACCAGCGTGCTCCCGGCACTGATGGTGACGGCACCCAACTGAGTGTTGAAAAGGTTGGTCGAATTGTTCGTGCCGTTGCCGCCGGGGAAACCTTCCGCCCAGAACGTCGTGCCGGTGTTATCCCATGAGACAGGTATGGGATTACCCGTCCCACTGTTGGATCGGAGATTGTTCGTGATACAGAAATCGCCTGTTCCCTGAAACCATATTGAACTCCCTACGGCGGCGCCGCTGCCCTGGATCATCCAGTTCGGGCTGATGATGACCGGATTCGCCGAGTTGTTTATCCACTGGTGAAAGCTGCCCCCCGGCCGAAACACAGTTCGCAACTGATTCGAAGTATTGTCTCCCAGAATCAGTTGCCCTGCGCCGCCCTGAACTCTGAACGCGTTAAACCCCATGTTGGCGGATGCTGGAACCGGAGAAAAGACCGTCACCGAACCGGTCTGTGATGGAGTCAGGTCAATTGCAATTCCTGCTGAACCGAAACCGCCTCCGATTGGATTACCACTGTCCCCGTCAATGCCATCCTGAGAGAATACGCGCAGATTGCCAGGGACGGTACCGTCGAATGTGCAGATTACCCCGCTGGTTGGCGAAGTGCCGCCCGCGCCATTGGTCCCTGCCCAATTGGTGCTGTGTCCGAGGTTTGCTCCTGCCATGGATGCAGCGTCGGGACCGATCCACGTCAAAACGGAAAACTGGGCAAAGACAGCCGTCGTGGCGAAAATGCACGAAACCACAATCAGTTTGAGAATGGTGCGCTTGGACCGGCCGATGCAAATTCCAAGCATGGCGTGCCCGGCTGCAACCGCACAGGACAGGCGTCGCGCCTGTCTCCAACATCTTTCGGGTACCACACTCAACGCTGCGCCGGATTTGACTTTGGAAATCCGCTCAAGTGGCAGCGCTTTCAAATCAGATACAGGCGCGACGCCTGTCCTAGGGAATCGTTTCGGCTCCGTTTTCATAGGTTGCGAGGCTTCGCCTCTTCATCGGTGTGGTCAGGGCGCAATAAGTCTGAAGAACACCGTCTCGTTCGCCACATTCATCGGCACCGCAAGCGGCATGGGTTGACAAAAGGATCGCCGCAGGTCGTTGCGACGAGTACCGAATGGAGCAAACCAACGCCAGGTTGAATGGGTCTCATGGCACGGTCATGGTCCCAACCGAATTTTGTAGAACCGTTGAGGCTCCGCGGAATTGGTTAGCGTAACGGTGATGGGCATGAAAGCGGGGTTCGTGACCAGCAGCGTTTCCCAGTCCGCAAAATTGGTGGAGGTCAACAGCGTGTATTCCAGGCCGGTTGGGCCAGTGACAACGAAGGACATTTGACCATCGTTGACTTCCACGGGAACGAACGCGGGAGTAACCACGGGATTCACCACGATCACAAAACTGTTCGTGTCGCTGAGGTTCGGAACGCCGTCGTCAGTCACCTTGATGGTGACGATGTTGGTGGTGTCCGCCTGATTCACGAGCGGTTTCCAGGTGAACACTCCGCTGGTGACGTTCAGGGTCGCGTTGGTCGGCCCCGCGAGCAGGTCAAATACGTGGGATTGATGCGGCAATCCGGCATCCTCGACAACGTTCGTCACGTTGAGCGTCTCGCCGGCGTTTGTGACGAGATCAGGAATGGCAACGAGGAACGGAGGCGTATTGGGCGGCGATTCCTGTCCCACGAAAGTCACCACGCTCCTTGCCGGGACTGTTCCGACGAACTGCGAGCCGCCGACGTCAATCGGCGTCTGCGGAGACAGTGACTCGGACGCCGACGTCAACCAGGGAACGACCGCGGGGCCGACGATCACGCCTTGCATGTTGAACGTCTGGGTCACGTTCGTTGTGGATTCGTTGACGCAGACAACGGCGAAGCTTCCGTTGGTGAGGTTCTTATAGGCGCTGACCAGCACCGGACCGGTGGCATTGGTGACAACGATGCGATGGAACCCGGGCCTGACGAAACGGCTGAAATGGCCGAGCGTGTACATGCGTTTGGCGGGCACGTCGTTGGTGTCGCACAAGCCCTCGTTGCTGGTGCCGAAGGCGCAGAGCCACCAGTAATGCCAGGCGTTGGCTTGGGCGACGGTCATAAACTGATGCACTCGCCGCGCCCAGTAGAGGCCGTCTTCGATGCTGCTGTCGTCGCCGCTGAGTTTGGAAACCTCCGTCTGCCACAGGGCCTTTCCGTAATTGTCGATCGCCGCGGGCGGGTTCTGATCGCCGATGGCGTTGTTGGGAACGTAATTGTGATTGGCGATGATGCCGACCATTTCGACGGTGGTTGGATTGTTCATGGTCGTCAGGCGCAAGCCCTGCGGATCCGTCCAATTCTGGCTTTCAGGCAGCATGATTTTTGTCGAGCCGACATTGCTGGCCGCCAGAGCGGCGTGGAGATAGGGAACGAAGTCGTGGATTTGCTGCGAGGTCCAATTGCAGGACTCGTAGGTGGTGACGTTGGCGTCCGGCTCATTCTGGATGGAGAGCGCGTACAGGTTGATGCCGTACTGGTTCTTCATATTGACGACGTAGCGCGCGAGCTGGCCGGCGTAGGCCTGGTAGTTGGTTTCATTGCCGATGAAGCTGCCTCCGTTGACGTTGCCGTTGCTCTTGAATTGAACGGCGGGCGCTGGACTCCAGGGCGCGCTCCACACTCGCGCGCCTCGAGCCTGGGCCATTTGCATGATGCTGCTTTCCACGGTCGTGCCGCCAGGAGCGATGCGTGTGCGCAACAGTGAAAGTCCAATGCCGGTGTAAGCGAAGGGCGCGCCGTTTCTGCCGACCGAGTTGCCGGTGTTGGTGCTGAATAGCATGTTGGCAAGAGTCGCGTTCCACTGGCTGCGCCATGCGGAGGATGCGCCGAATCCGTCAATCACCTGTTGAACGTCGTCCCAACGCACGGTGCATGAGGCCAGCGTATTCGGGGGCAACGTACCGTCCTCGCCCGCATCGAGATTGGCGACTGTGAAAATTCGGTCCACCGACCCGAAAGTCAGTTTGTCAATCCACAGGCCGTCC
>DAOLDN010000422.1:0-3670 GCA_035327385.1 Verrucomicrobiota bacterium
GCGTAGTAACGATAGCCGGCCTGGAAGGCAATGGGCTGTTTGCCGATCTTGATCAATTGCTGGACCATGACATTCAGGGGCACGGTCCACTGTTCCTGCTCCCAATCGTACGAGGACTCGGTGTTCACGCTGAACGTGGTGAATTTCTTCGTGGTGAACGAAACGAACGGCTGGAGGAATGTGCTGTTGACGTCCGGAGTGCTTTTCTGTCCGGCAAAAGACCAGACGTGATTGACCAGCGCGCCGTAGGTCCAGCCGTGTTCCTGACGCAACGCCACCGCCGTCGGCCCGGCACCCACCTTGCCGTTGCCGAGTGCGTCATCGGTGGAAGTGGGCCATTGGAAGACAGGGCCTGCGCCGAGAATCCATCCGCCCACAGGTTTTCCGGGTGAAAGGAAGAAGCTTTGCAGCGTGTCGCCCAGGCCGAACTTGTCGCCGGCACCGTCCACGGGTTCTTCGGCATAGATCGCCGGCAGGATGGTGCGCGTGATGACGTTCCAATCCTCGGAGATTTTGAACGGGATCACGGGCTGGATGTTCGCCGTGTAGCGCATGGCGTCCTCCGGCCCTATGCCGAAATCCCAGTTGTTCTGGATGGGCACACTGATGAGGTCGGCGACGGGGTTTTGAAGCTGCTTCGCCAGTTGGGCCTGCTGTGAATCCGCTGCCACCGCGCCACCGCCCGCACTGGTGTCATGAGGAGCGAGGGTGAGCCAGGGATAAAACCTCGTGTCAGAGGATGATTGTGCACACGCCTCCAATTCAAAAGAACAGAACAGGGTGGATACGCATCCGATCAAAAGGAGTTTTGATTTCATGTGTCCAGTTTCACGTATCTCGTTGCAATTTCAAGCCTCTGATGAACAACCCCGCTCTCTCGCGCCCTCATCGAGGCAGCGCCTGCAACAACCGCCGGGCCGGCGTGTAGTGCGGATCAATCTCCAGCGCCCGCTGCGCAGACTGGCGCGCTTCCGCATGCCGGCCACGTTGCGCGAGTATCGTTGCACGCGCGTACGGAATGCGCGCATCGCCCGGCGACAACGATTCGGCCCGCGTCAAGGCTGCGAGCGATTCGTCGCCCTGCCCTTTGACGTTCAACGCCAGTCCCAGGTTGTACCACGCGGGCGACAGGCTTGAATCCAGTTGCAAAGCCGCGCGCAGGGATTCGATGGTGTTGTCAACATTCCCCGCCTCATTCCACGCCAGCGCCAGACGATATCGAAGGTCGGCGTTGCGCGGCTCCAGATTGCACGCGACCTCCAATTGTTCGACCGCTTCGGCACTGCGACCCAGTGTCGCCAGCACCACGGCATAGTCATTGCGGATGGCGGCGGAGTTCGAGTCCCACGCCACAGCCTTCTGATAGTGCGCCAGCGCCTGCTGCGGATCGTTCCGCGCCAAGGCAAACGCGCCCTTCTGCATCTGGCCTGCAGGCTGGTCCGAGTTGATGTCCATGGAATGAAGCAGTTCCACTCCGGCACGCGATTTAAGATCAACACTCGATCGGAGCGCCCACGCCGCAGCGACACGGACACTGCGCACGTCGTCCTCCAGAAGCTTTTGCACCGCCTGTCTTGCTGCGATGTCATCGGCCGCCAACAAAGGCTCAAGCGAACGGAGACATTCCTGCCGGACCATGGCGTTGGTGTCGGCCAATCCGCGCAGCAACGCCGCGTTGACCTGTGGTTCACCGGTCCACGAACGCAGGAATCCGGCAGCAACAGCCCGCCAGTAGGGATTCTCCTCCGTTTTCAACAAATCCAGCAAACCGTCGCGCGCATTGGCATCGCCCTGTTTCGCGGCGGCGATGATCTGCGTGCGTCGGCGCGATGGCCGCTCCATCTTCCCACCGTACCATTCGTCCGTGTACTTCAACGCCCAGTCGGCGTCCTTGTCCTTGTGACAGCGGTTGCACGCGTTGGGGATTCCATGCTGTCTGGTCAACAACGGATCGGGAATGGTGAATCCATGATCGTGCCGCCAGTGACGTTGCATGTAGGCCGTCTGCGGCATGTGACAGTTGACGCACTCGCCGCCTGTTTCCTTGATCGTCTTCGGATTGTAGATGGTGAGATCAATGTTCGTGAGCGCTCCGTTGGTGTCGTATCCGAACACCTTGTGGCGGCTGTGCGACACCGGTTCGATCAACGGTGCATTCGTCACGCTGCCGTTGTGACAGCGCATGCAGAGGAAATTTCCCGGCAGCACGGTCTTCATCGTGTGCGGATTGTGGCAGTCGGTGCATTTGACTCCCGCCATGTGCATGCGGCTGCCGTGAAACGCCGCGAACTCGTAATCCTCGTCCCACACCTGGCCATCGGGATAATACGTGTCCGTGCCGTCCACAATCGCCAGCCGCATGTGATCGTGGAAGTCGTCGCCTGGCTTGAAGTCGCCCGTCAAATCGCTGCGGCGCGCATGGCAGAAGGCGCAATTGTTCATCGTCTGCGAGGGCGTGAGACGATTCAGTGTGGGGTCCTTCTTTCCCGATTTGCCGAATTGTTTCTGCCAGTCGTTGTGCGCCTTGAGCGGGCCGTGACAGGATTCGCAGCCGACCGTCCGCTCGACCATCGCGGTGCGATACACGTCGTTCGTTTCGTCGTAGTTTTTCCGCAACCGCGTGTTGTGACAGGCGGCGCACTGGGCATTCCAGTTCATGCCGCGCCCCGTCCAGTGTCCCCATTCGCCGGGCCGACGGTCTTCGTTGCCATAGACGTTGAACCACTCGCTGCGATGCGGATCGTAGGACGCCTCCAGCGTCTGCAATCGTCCGCCGGGAAATTTCACAAGGAACTGCCGCAACGGATCGTGGCCGATGACGCGTTCGACGGCAAACAACTCCTGACGGTTCGACAGTCCAATCGTCACGACATGGAACTGTCCGTTGCTTTCCAGCACGGTGCTGCGCTGCGTGCCGTGCTGGAAGGTTCTGGATGGATGAAACGCCGCGCCGTCCATTGCGGCGTCTGGCAGCCGTTCGGCGAGTCCGTGATTGGAATTCTTCCAGGCGGCGTAGGCTTCCTCGTGACACTCCTTGCAACTGGCCGAGCCGCCGTACTGGGCGAACGTGGCGGCCTCGTCTGGAACGACCGAATACCGTTCCGCCGGCAATTGTCGCGAACTGCGGTCGCGTTCGGGAGTTTTGTAGGGCCTGTGTTTGGGCAGAAGAAACAGTGCCGAAAAGATCACAATGGCCAGCAACGCGACAACGAAGATCACGATCACCCACGCCACAATTGGACGACCGGGCGCGGGAGGTGGAATCGTAGCGCGATTGTCAGACTTTTTTTTATCCTTCGAACTCACTTCAAATCAATGGCGTTATTCGCAGACGATCTGCCGCACCCGTTTGGGGTCGCCAAGCTGCGCCGCCAGCTTCTCGCGAGAGCGACTTTTCCAAAAACCGCCTTCGTCATGCACTTCCACGCGGACGCCTGCGTCGCGCCACAGATCAAGGAGTTGGATGACGCGCTCATGGCATTGCACGAAGTGTTCGCGGCCATGCTCGGCGGCGTAACAGGTTTTGCAGAAGGCGTACAGCTTCAGTTTTCTGCGTTTCGAGAGACGAGGTGGCCAGTCCGGCCCCCCCTTTTTCCGAGGCAGGGTAAGTCGGTGTAGCAAGCTGCCGAAGACCGCCGTTTCGCAACCCTCGCCCGGCCAGACTTCCAAC
>DAOLDN010000423.1:0-3667 GCA_035327385.1 Verrucomicrobiota bacterium
AGGAACTTTCCGGTCTGATTCCGATTGAGTTGGTGGATGCGCGGCTCGCCGTGGATCCCGCCCCGACCGGTTACGTCCGGACGCCGAACTACAAGACGCTGCTCGGCGACCGTTACGCCGCCCAGGTCAACGACAATCGCTACCGGTTGCCGCCGGAGGAATACCTGAAGGACGACCACCGGCTGCCGACAAAGAACGGAGACCGCTACGATTGTGAAGTCGCTCCAGACGGCAAGCACGGCGACACCTTCGACGCAGGCAAGCTGGCGGACTGGGCTTTGGACGGTGTTGGCGTCGCAATCGAATCCACCGAGGGCATCATCGTCGGCGGCGGTCGCGGCCGGATCACACAGTTTCGGCCTCGTCATTTGAACGGAGGCGCTCACGCCATGGCGGCCATTCTGGCCGGGGAGGAAAAAGCATGATCGCCCCGCCTGAAATGCCCCAGGACGTTTTTGGCCGTGTCCAGACAGCCATCGGGCTTCCCGACGCGCTGGCGGCCTATGCAACGCGCTGCACTCGCGGATTTTCAGGCGAGTCAGGAGGTGGAAAATGAACCTTTTGACACTCAAAGGGTGGGTCCGGGTGTTGTCGCTGGTCAAAGCCAGGGGCAGCACACCACCCGCGTCCGGAAACCACAAGCTTCCGCCGGGGCTGGAAACCATCGTTTTGCCGGCGGCCAGGGATCGTTGGCGCAGCCGGCGCGTGGCGCATTACACCACGGAGATGATCGAGCAGGTGCTGGCCGGCGCATTCAACGGAGACCTGACGGCGCAGTGGGAGCTGTTCGATGTGATGGAGGAGACCAGCCCGCGGCTGCTCAAGAATCTGATGGACCTGAAATCGGCGGTGGTGGGATTGGAATGGCCGTTGCAGCCTTGGGCGGAGAAGGGAGAGAGGCCCACCGCCGTCGCCGTGGCCAAGGCGAAGTTCTGCGAACGCGCCGTGTGGCGAATGGTCGGTCATCCCGCGCGCGACGAAAACGATTTCCCAAAGACGATCCGAGACGTGCTGGACGGCTGGGGCAAGGGCATCGCGTTGCTGGAGGTGGATTATACCGTGACGAGCGCCGCCGTGATGCCGCGTTGCACGCGGTATGTTCACCCGAGGCTTTACGGCTATCCGTTCGACAGCGCGGAATTGAAGTTGAACGTGCGCGAGGTGCGCGCCAGCCGGCAGCAAGGTTCTGCAACGACGTTACAGGCGTTGCCGGACGCGGACTGGATGGCCATCCCGGACCAGAAGTTCCTTGTGGCGATCGCGCAACACAAGAGCGGTCATCCGGTGACCAAGGCGCTTCTGCGCCCGCTGGCGTTCCTGTGGGGGGCTTCCAACTTCGGTCTCGAATGGCTCATCAACTACGCGCAGATATTCGGCCAGCCGATCCGCTGGGCGACGTATGACCCGTCCAGAAAAGATTTGCTTTCGAAAATCTGCGCGATGATGGAGAACCTCGGCAGCGCCGGCTGGGCTGTCTTCCCTTCCGGCACAACCCTCGAACTCAAGGAGGCCGCCAAATCCGGGCAGGACAATCCCCAGGCGTTCCTGCTCAAGCTCTACGACAAAACATGCGACCTGCTCATCCGTGGAGAAACGCTCACCAGCGACGAGGGCGATAGTGGCAGCCGCTCGCTGGGAGAAGTCCATGAAGGGAAGTGGGGGGACACAATTCAAGGCGCAGCCACATGGTCCGCCGGCGTTCTCAAGCAACTGCTGCGCGCCATCTGCATCCTCAATTTCGGCAATGATGACGAGTGCCCCGAATTCGCGCCGTCCCGGAAAAAGGTCAAGGACGCCAAGGCCCTTGTTGATCGGGACAAGGTGCTGCTGGATGCCGGTATCGAGCTGCCAAAACAGTGGTTCCTGGAGCGGCATGACATACCGGCGACTGCGCCCGGCGAAGAGGTCATCACAGGCCGCGCTCCGACGATGGATTTTACGCAGGGAGGTTTTGTTCCCAGTGCTGTCAGGCCGCGTGATTTCAGCCGGGACGACGGACACGTATCAGCCAAAGCCGCAGATGAAGTGATCTCTGAACTTGTCCGTCAAGCCGTGGCCGACGCCGCCGGCGCCCGCGTGCGCTGGCTCGAACCACTCCAAGAGGAAATAGACGCTCTCACCGAAGTGATCCGACAGGGCAAATTATCGGACGAGGGGATCGGGCGATTCATAGAGTCGGCGGCGCAATCACTCCCGGACCTGTTCGGACAACTCAACACCAACGCCCTGGCCGACTCACTCGAAGATGCGCTAGGAGCCGCCGCGTTTGAAGGTGTGCGCGAAGCCCTGAAGAAAAAGTGAAAAGTGAACTCAAAACACAATTTCTGTCCGTCCTGATCATGGCCACGATTGTCCAACGCCCCATTGCCGCCGCAGTGCTGCACGCCAGCGAGAAGACGCCCGTGGGGTCTGCGCTGCGTTCGGCTGAGTGGGCGGAGATGCCGCTGGCGCTGCGCGAACAGGCGCAGTTCAGCGCAGGGTTGGAGAGCGCGCGTGTGCTGGGCCGCATCCAGACCGGACTGCTGGGAATACTCTCCGGCAGCCGTAATGAGTTTGGTGTGATCGAGGACCGCTCAAAATTGATCGCCGACATCACGCGTCTTGCGGCAAAGGAAGGTCTTAGGCCGGACGATCCCGATCTCGTCGGCACGGTGCAGGACATCACCAGCGAGCGCCGCGCGGAACTGATCTACGAAATGCAAACCGGCCAGGCTTACGGGCGTGCCAACTTCAAGGCCGGCATGGACGAGGACGTGCTCAACGCCGCGCCCGCTTGGGAACTGGTCCGCGTGGAGGCAAGGAAGGAGCCGCGCGACTGGAAGTTCAGATGGCACGAAGCCGGCGGCAGGTTCTGGGGCGGTGAACGCATGATCGCGCTCAAGACTGATCCGGTGTGGCAGAACCTTTCACGCTTCGGCACGCGGTGGCCGCCATTCGATTTCAACAGCGGCATGGGAGTGGAGGACGTGTTGCGCGGCGAGTGCATCCGGCTGGGATTGATCAGTCCCAACACGCGCCTCGTGCCGGTGGATGCGAATGCCGTCATCAAGGCCAGCGTCAAAGACATCGGACCGGAACTGCGCAACGTGCTGCGCGAACATTTTGGAGACCAGATCGCCATTGACGGCGACACGGTCCAATGGAAAGGTGGTGCGGCGGCTTATGAACAAACCTCCCAGAATCGAAGGCAGAGTGCTCGACTCCGATTCCCCGGAATCGAAGGCGATCTTGGATCAATTCGACCTCCAGACGATGGAACTGAGGTCACTCGCGGATTACAGGCGGCGATTGCGCGAGAAGGCGCGCGCCAGAACGCCGCGGAAATCACTGCTGTCGCGTCTGGCCGAAAGCCTCTCTTTCACGAATGGGTAAGCGCCGATCCGGCTGAAGCGGAGCGCGTCGCCCGATCCATACAAAAAAAACTTCCCGCCGGAATCATTGCCCGCGCAGAGGGTGGCCAGTTGTTCGTTTACAATCCCGACCTGGTCGGTCGGCTGGCTGATCCCAACAAACCCCTCTGGCCGCAAGTGCTGGCCAACAGCGACAACGGTCGCTGGCTGGGCTACGGACTCAACCGTGGCGAATCATTGGACAGCGTCCTCATCACAATCCAGGACGCATCAGACAATACCGTCTATGGGTTCGATGCTCCCAGTCAACAGGCGCG
>DAOLDN010000424.1:0-3652 GCA_035327385.1 Verrucomicrobiota bacterium
GGATCCATGCGGTTGAATTGGGACGGAACAAACGCAGAGACGCCGAGAACGCGGAGCGGCGCAGAGAATTGCTTTCCAGGATGCAATCACCAAACGGTGCGTTGTCAGTGACCAGTTTCCCTCCGCGTTTCTCGGCGGCCTTTGCGCCTCGGCGTTTATCCGGTGGTTTCTCAACTGCATTGGTTCGCTTAAAACAGGCCTCTGAAACATAACTCCGATGTGGCGGCGGACATCCTGCCTGCGTAGAGGGTGCGCATCCCTGCCGACCCGAACAAACGCCCGGTCATTTGAATCACCTTGATTATTGCCTGCCACCCAGGGCTGCACGCCACCACTGCCTGCCACCTGCCAACTCCAATTCAAACATGGAGTCCTTGGGGAAACTCTATTCACACCAAAAAAGCATTGACATCGCCGCTCGCGTATATTTGACTACACGCAAATCAGCCCAACAAAAATCGAAACCAACACGACCATAACCATGAATAGGAATCTTGATTGTCATAGTCGCTTCTCCGGTGTTCGTTCACTTGTCGTCGCGCTCACTCTCTGTATTTCCGGCGCGATGTCGACCAACGCGGGATTAATTGCGTATGAAGGGTTTGATTACGCCCCGGATGCAGGGATTTCCGGCTTAAACGGCGGTTTTGGCTGGGGGAACTCATGGGTCACAGCCGGTGGCAGCGAATTTGCCACCAACGTCTCGGGTAGCCTGAGTTATGGTGGCGTCTCGTCGACAGGAAACGCACTCCGAGTTGGAGTAGCGTCGGATTTGTCACAAGGGAACCCCGGAACGCAGGCCCCACAACGTAATCTGGAGAATCCGTTGGGGACCTACGGATCCACAATCTGGATCGGGTTGCTATGGCAGAGCCTGACAACGGATGCCGAAAGGGGAAGTCTCGCGGGTTTTCGTGAGACGAAGATTGGCTTTTTCGACGGCGCAAATCCGGCAAGCATGTCACGAACCGGCACGGAGCGAGTCGCAGTCGGCATACCGCACACTTACACCGCCAATGGAACGGTTAACGGTGTGCCTAACCAGCAGTTGCTCGATGAGTATTCCATTTACCTTTCGTCAACACAGCAAGCATCCGGTGTTGCGACCGAACGTGGAACAGATCCCGCCAATACTGTCTTCTTGCTGTTAAGAATGGATTTGGATGGAACAGCCGCCAACGACACGCTTTCTCTCTGGGTTAATCCAAACGTCGGTGCCGGTGAGGGCGGACTTGGAGCAGCGATGGCAATCTGGAACACGGTCAACTTGGATGCTATCAACGGATTTCGATTTCAAGTGGCCAATTCAAATGCGAGCGGGATCAACGGTCAAATGCTCGTGGACGAACTGCGCATCGGAACCACCTTCGCAGATACTGTCACTGGAATTCCCGAACCGGGCGCGCTGGCATTGGTGGGGATTGGCGCGGCAGCTTTGATGATCGTTGTTCGCAGAAACCGTCGCAATCAATAAAAGCGTTCGTAATCTCTCGTTATGGGGCGGAGTATTCTCCGCCCCTTTTTTGTGCGATGGACTGGATGCCGTCAAGCGCCTGTCTGGCATCACATGAATGCGAATGCGCGCAAGTCTTGATGGGGAGGGCTTTGAGCCATTACAAAACTCGAATTGACTCGATCAAGCAAGTCTTCAACAACCCCGGCCCAAGCGCTGGCTGTTGCCGATAGGCATCAACTCTCTTTCCTAATCACCGTATCCCGTTGCGCCCACGCCCGGTCGGGGTTTGGGAAGTCCAGGTTGTAGTTCAATCCGCGGCTCTCGGGGCGGGATTGCGCGCATTTGACGATGAGTTCGGCCACTGTGGCGATGTTGCGCAGTTCCAACAGGTCGCTGGTGACGATGAAGTTCCAGTAGTACTCGTGAATCTCCTGTTGCAGGTTGGCCAGTCGCGCCTGTGCGCGGGCCAGCCGCTTGTTCGTCCGCACAATGCCCACGTAGTCCCACATCAACCGCCGGATTTCATCCCAGTTGTGCGATACCACCACCATTTCGTCGGGGTTGTGGGCGTCGCCGCTTTGCCAGTCGGGAATCTCCGTGCTGAGGGTTGAGGGTTGAAGGTTGAGGGTGGATTTCAGCGCGGCGCGATGCGCGCAAACGAGGGCTTCGAGCAATGAATTGCTCGCCAGCCGGTTGGCCCCGTGCAATCCGGTGCAGGCGACTTCGCCGACGGCGTATAACCCGGCGATTTCCGTTTCTCCGTCCACACTGGTCACCACACCTCCGCATTGGTAATGCGCCGCAGGCACCACGGGTATCGGCTCGCGGGTGATGTCAATGCCGTGAAGGAGGCACGTCTGGTAAATGTTCGGAAAACGCTCCCGTAGGAACGCGGCGGGCTTGTGTGTGATGTCCAGCAACACAAAGTCCGCGCCGCTTTTCTTCATCTCACTGTCAATGGCCCGCGCCACCACATCGCGCGGAGCGAGCGATTTCAGCGGATGATGCTCGTCCATAAACTCCCGACCGTGGATGGTCTTCAGCACTCCGCCCTCGCCGCGAACCGCCTCGCTGATCAGAAACGACTTCGCCTTTGGATGAAACAGGCAGGTGGGATGGAACTGGATGAATTCCATGTTGGCGATGGCAGCCCCGGCCCGATACGCCATGGCCACGCCGTCGCCCGTGGCGATGTCGGGATTGGTGGTGTAGAGATAGACCTTTCCGCAACCGCCCGTGGCCAGCAGCGTCACCGGCGCGGCGTAGGTCTCCACACGGCCGCTTTTGCGGTCCAGCGCGTGGACTCCCAGACAGCGGTTTTCTCCCACGTAACCGAGCTTCTGGCTGGTGATCAGGTCAATGGCCACGTGGTTCTCAAAAATCTCGATGTTCCGCTGCCTCGAAATGGCATTGAGCAACGCGCGCTCGATTTCGCGACCGGTCATGTCCTTCGCATGAAGAATCCTGCGTTTGGAATGGCCTCCTTCCTTGCCAAGATCCAGCTCCCGCTCTCCTTGCGACGCGGGAATTTCGCGTTCGGAAAAGTGCATGCCCAGTTCGATCAACTCGCGGATGCGCGCCGGGCCTTCGGAAACAATCGCGCGCACCACGTCCTCGTTGCACAGCCCCGCTCCGGCCTCCAGCGTGTCGCGAACGTGCAGCTCGAACGAATCCTCCTTGCTCGTCACGGCGGCGATGCCCCCCTGCGCGTAATTGGTGTTGGACTCGGCGCTGTCCTTCTTGGTGATGATGGCCACGCGTCCCTTGGACGCGACCTTGAGGGCGAAAAACAACCCCGCAATGCCGCTGCCGAGCACGATAAAATCAAACCGTTTCACTGCGCCGCAGGCTAATCCAAACGCGAACCGACGCGAGATAATTTCAATTCCCGGCCGATGCAAAAAATCCGTGCCCTCCGCGCCGCTTCCGTGGTAAACAAGCCGCATGGCCTTCCGTATCCATGACAGCGTGGTGCGCGGTGAGATTGACAACCGTGTCAAAGACATCGTGCGCGGAAAAATCTGGGTCGCAGGCCGCGCAGAACCGGTCGTTCTCGAACTCAACGGAAACGCATGGCCCGACCTCGCCGGCAGTCTCCTCACCTTCAACAATCCGCTGACGCCCGCGGCGCATCCTCATCTGGACTCGCTGAACCCGGTCCAGACCGGACAGATCGGCGACATCACCGCGTCGCGA
>DAOLDN010000425.1:0-3636 GCA_035327385.1 Verrucomicrobiota bacterium
GGGGTTGCCGCCGCAGTCGGACATCAACAGCGTTTTTTGTCCGCCCGGCCCGACCAGCAATATGTCGAGATCATCGGGAAAGGTGTGTGAGAGCGAGCGCAACGTGACCGTGACTTTCGAGACAGTCCCGGTGACTCCGTTGACTGAAATCGTGGACGGGAACGGAGAGGCGGGTCCGCTGGATCCGGTGGCGGGGATGCTGATGGGAGCGGAATTTGTCCGGCTGTGAGTCGTTACGTCCAGTCCGCCCAGTTTGAACGAGTGGGTAATGGTTCCCAGCTCTTGCCCGTTGTCTTCGAGTTGAAACACGGCTGTAACGGAGTCGCCGCAGTTGCCCGTTGCGGTGAAGGTGAACGGGCGCGACACTGAACCGCCACCCGCCGTCAACACACCGTAATCCTGCGGTCCACTCAAGGGCGTGATGCCGTTGGCGGCCAGCAGTCTGACGAGCAGACTGGCGGTGTCCGCGTTGCCGGTGTTGTTCAGGGAAACCTCCATGATGACCGTTTCATTCGGGTCCACGGCGTTGTTGGGAGCGGCGCAGTTCTCCGCCGTGACGGTCGCGCCGCTGACTCCGATCACCGGAACGGTCGTTTCCTCGGCGTTGTAAATCACCAGGGCAAAATCCTGATCCAGTGACGGAGCTTCGTTCGGCACGCCGTCGGAATTGATGTTGGCGGCGGTGACGGTGATGACAACATTGCCCGAAACGCCTGCGGGCAGGAACACGCTTTCGACGTTGTTCTGCGCATCGGCGCTGCCGCCGGCCGTGGAGTTGGGGCCGTTGAACACGTTGCCGAGATACGTTGTTCCGTTGACCGTCACCGTGAGATCGAGATTGTTGTTGTAAGCGTTGCCCGCCGTGCTGCCTGGAGCGTCGGTCCACGCGAGCGTGACGCGAAAAGGTTGCGATGGATTGGCGATTGTGCCGGTGAACTGTCGTGTCTGGCCGGAGGCCGTGAACTTATCCTCCGCCAACTGGTCTCGAACCATTCGCTGCACGCCGTCGAGCGCAAATCCCATGTTCAGTTCGCCCATGCCCTGATTGTTCGACCACAACGAATCGTTCGCGCCCGAACCGTTCATGTAGCGGGCGGAGTTCATAAGGAACGCCTTGGTCATCGCCGGGCTTGGTGGTGTCAGGCCCTCGTTGATGAAATACTGCCGCAACAACGCCGCCGCTCCCGCCACTGCCGGAGTTGAATGGCTCGTTCCCGACGACGTGGTGTAAAACTGCTGGCCCATGGGAAAGAAATTGTTTGCGTTGCCCGTCGTTCCGCCACCCGGCAGACGGCAGATGCCCGTGCCGTCGAAACATGAAATGGCACTGCCCAGACTAGACGGAAGCGGCGCTGGAAAATTCTGCGCGACACCCCCGGTGACATGGGTGCCGGGTGCGACAATGTCCGGTTTCTTCCGTCCGTCGGCACAAGGGCCGCGGCTGGAGAACGTGGCCATGTCGTTGGCGCTGTTCGCGCCGGAATCGGTCAGTCCGCAACCATCGCTGCCGGACGCGCTGTTGCCTCCGTTGGCCGTGGAGTGCGAATGGACATTCTCCGACGCGCCGACGGTGATGACGTTTTTGCCCGTGCCCGGCGAGCCGACCGTCTGCGCGCTGGATCCGTTGTTGCCCGCCGCAAACACGATGACCATCTGTTGATTGCCCGCCGTGGCGAATGCCGAACCGGCGGGTTGCGCGTCCCGCACCAGCCGGTCATAACTTTGCGAGTCCGCATTGTACGCCCCGCTGACGGGCGCTCCCCAACTGTTGGCGCTGATGCGAGCGCCATTGTTGTAGGCGCGCGACTGGAGATTGTTGAAGTTGGGGAACGTGTAGGAACCGGGATCAAATATCACCGATGAACCAATCTTCACGAACGGACAAACGCCCAGTCCGTAATGATAGCCGTCCGAGTCCGTGTGAGGGAATCCCGCAGGCTGGTCGTTGAAACCGGCGATGATGTGCGCGTTGATCGTTCCGTGTCCGTCGCAACCCTGGATGGTGCTGCCGATGTTTGCCGTTCCCTCCAGTCGCGCGTACACCAGCCGGCTGCCGAGATTCGTCTGGCCTCCGAGATACAGCCCAAAGTGGCCCACGTTGGTGACGTTTCCGCGATCCACTCCGCTGTCGGTGATGTCCACCACGAAACCCGACGCCGTGAACTGTTCCTGAGTGAATCCCATGGACGCCAGCCACGACATATAACCCGGCCCGTCCGGCAATCCTCCCGTGAGATTGCCGGCGATGATTTGGTTCTGCCGCTCGTCGTTCTTGCGCGGTTCGATGTAAGGCTGGATGGAAATCACCTCCGGCCGCGCGGCGACTTCTTCCAGTCGTTCCGGCGGCAGATGCACGATCACGTTCAGGTAATCCGTATCCTGAAACTGGCGTCGCACGGGCGCGAGTTTGAGCCGGTCAATCAACTGAAGCGTGGCGGCGTTGGCTGCCGGATCGTCCACCAACTGAATGGCGAACAAATCCGTGTCGAACGTTGACTCGTCCGTCTTGCCGCCACGCCGCGCGCGAGGATGAATTTTGTAAGTGTCGGCAAATTCGCCGTCCCATTGGACGTGCCGCTCCGACCGCGCCCAGCCCTGCATGCGGCCCACGTCGCCCGCGTCGCCATAGACCAGATAGGCGTTGTTCGGAATGTAAGAGATGACGCGAACGCCCGTTTTCTCCAGAGCCTCGAGCCAGTCAGGAAGGACAGGTCCGGCGAACTGCACGAGCCTCAGACGTTTTCCTCCAAACGCACCGGCCAACGAACGTTGCGACTGCCGTTCCGCAGTGCTGGTGTCCATGACGCCTGCGTTCAGTGCGATGCAATTTAGCGCGTCCTCGTTCCGGACGCCGCGTTGCTCAAATCTGCGGGCACTGGCGACGTCCACCTCGAACAATTGAAAACTCCCGTAGTCGGCGATCAGTTCGCCGCCGTCGTTGGCGATCTGTTCGGCAACGGTCTTGTCCGTGACACGGATTTTGTGGGCCTTGCGAGGAGAGAGGGAGTGCAGTTCGGGACGACCGCCAGTGGGCGCGGAGGGCTGTGCGGTTACATTGCCGGACACAAACACCAGCACGCAACAGAGCATCCAGCCGATGGCCGACAGCAATGCGCTGGCTGCGACACCGGATTTTGCCGTGAAACGGGTGATGATGGTTCT
Source organism: Verrucomicrobiota bacterium (assembly GCA_035327385.1). GTDB lineage: Bacteria > Verrucomicrobiota > Verrucomicrobiia > Limisphaerales > JADLHS01 > DAOLDN01. The sequence continues at coordinate 3,163 of DAOLDN010000425.1, forward strand.
CAGATGCAAGCGGGAAAAAAGTTGCCGCACCCAATGCGGCGCATTGAGGTCCAACCGGAATCTGGATGACGGTTGCAAGTGGCCATTCTTCGGACAATCGCCCGAAAACAGGCCACTGTCCACGGTTCAAAACGACACTGAACGCCCCGTATTTAACGGGTCTGGAGCTTCTTCACCACACCAAACATCGCCAGACACTTCGGGCGTTGCGCCTCGTGTAGCACGATGCGGGCCGGATAGCCCGTTTGGCCCAGCGCCACCGGGTTCTCCCACGGGCAATGGATGGATTCCGCGGGAAACGACGCCAGTTCCGGAATCCAACGGCGGACAAACTCGCCTTTGGGGTCAAACTTCTCGCCCTGCGACACGGGATTGAAGATGCGGAAGTAGGGCTGGGCGTCGGTGCCCGTGCCGGCGCTCCATTGCCAGCCGCCGTTGTTGGCCGCCATGTCGCCGTCCACGAGTTGCTTCATG
>DAOLDN010000426.1:0-3633 GCA_035327385.1 Verrucomicrobiota bacterium
GTGCGTGACCTGCAAACTGGCGATACTGAACTCATCAGTGTGAATGCCGCCGGCACCGCTGCCGGCAATGGCGCGTCCAGATCGCCGACGATCAATACTGATGGCCGATACGTTCTGTTCTGCAGCACATCGAGCGATCTGGCGCCGGGCGCCACCGGCGTCTCGGAGAAACTCTTCCTGCGCGACCGTCAGTCCGCCGCCACCTTCGGATTGACTGGAAGCAATAGCGTCGAGAAGGCGGCCATGACTCCAGACGGACGTTACGTCGCCGTTGTCAGGACATCGTCGCCCGCAACAATCGGTCTTTGGGACAGCCTGCTCGCGGCGTATGTCGCCACGAATGTCACAGGGTCGGCAATTGAATCCCTTGCTATCAGTCCTGATGGAATTCGAATCGTGTACTTCAATGCTGCGGGATTGTCAGCCTGGGATTGGGTGGCGAGCCAGACATGGCTGGTCGCCAATGGCTACGCGGGCAACAGCGCGGGCCTGCGATTCAGCGCCGACAGCCGGTGGCTGACGTATGCGAAATCCGCCACCGTCAGCTCCGCTCTGACCAACCAGGTATGGCTTTACGATGTAGTTTCAAAGAACAACCGCCTCGTCAGTCACCGCTCTGGCACGCTGGGTGTCAACGCCAGTGATAATTCCGATTCGCCCGACATCAGCGCCGACGGGCGGTTTGTGATTTACCACAGTACCAGTACGAATCTGGTCGTGGTGGATACCAACGGGATGCCTGACGTGTTCCTCTACGATGCCCTGACCGGCACGAATATCCTGTTGAGCGCCATCGGCGTTGGAGTTCCGCCGGGAAACGAACGCTCGCTCGCGCCTTTGTTCAGCGGCAACGGGCGCACACTGGTCTTTCGCACCTGGGCGTCCAATCTCGCGGTGAACGACATGAATCGTTTCAATGATATCCTCGCTTACGAGTTCCTCTACCTCACAATGGTCTTAACGAACGGCGCGCCTACGCTCAATTGGCCCGCATTGCCCGGCCAGATCTTCCGTGTCGAATCCAAGAACGCGCTCACCGGTGCGCGTTGGCAGACCAACCATGCTCCCATACTGCTGAACGGCAATCGCGCCAGCTTCACGGACCCAGCGCCGGCAGCCAGCCATCGCTTCTACCGGGTTGTCCGCAAATACTGAGCGCGTTTTGACTTCTCGAACGCATCGTCGCGCTTAACATCGCGGATGAATTTACCTGAATTACGGGAGCAGATTGGTGTCAAAAAGGGCAAGCCTGACAACCGTGCGTCTACAGAAACCCGGCCCGCTTCTTAGGATACCGGATATAAAGGCTTGTATAACGGGTAGTCCTTGCGTGCGTTCCGCATTACAATCGGAGATTGAATCAATTGCTTATGGTGCGAAACGCAGACAGTTTTTAGTCCACCCGCTTCAATTCACGGCACAATGACTCTCTGAAACACCAATCGCTTGCCTGGATTCACCTCCTGCGGAAACCCCGATAACTCAACAAAAATGTACATCGCGAATCGCAGAATCTCTGCCTGGCAGACCGGAAAAGAAACACCTCACATTATTAACTGGCTGATTCAGATTGTTCTCCTGTTGGGAGCCGGTGGCGGCATCGCCATTGCTCAGGAAAAAGTTGCCGATACTAAGTTCAGCATGGATCGGGGCTTCTACACCATGGCGACGAATCTGACCATCTCAACGACAACGCTGGGTGCGACGATCAAGTACACACTGGACGGGAGCGACCCGCGCAGTTCCGGAACGGCCACCAGCGGCGCGACACCCGTGATGGTGCTCATTGATCCAGACAGCACCGCGGGGAAATGGCAAGCCACCCCGGCGGTCATGGTCCGGGCGTATGCGCACAAGGTCGGTATGTTGCCGACCGACGTGGACACGCACACCTACATCTTCATCCCGAAAGTCATCACGCAAGGTGATATCCGGCCGACCGGCTCGTATGTGTTTTGGAATAACACGGAAATGGATCCGGAGGTTGTCACCAATACTGCGTACTCAGGCGAGGTCGCCACTGCGCTGCTGTCCATCCCCACGTGGTCCATTGTGATGAATCACGAGGACCTGTTCGGCACCGGCGGCATTCATCGTGGCAACAATCTGACGGTTGACATGGAAAAAGCCTGCTCGCTGGAAATGATTTATCCGGCGACGCCGCGCTTTGCCGGGTTCAAAGGTTTCCAGATTGATTGCGGTATCAAAATCCAGGGCGGCGGCGGTCGCTGGGACGAGGGGCTTTACGATCACAAACAGTCGTTCGGCCTTCGCTTCCGCCGTGAATACGGCGCAGGCACGCTGGATTATCCCTTGTTCGAGCATGCCCCGCTGAATCCGGACAGCGCCACGGATGCCTATGACAAACTCGTGCTGCGCTCCGGCCACAATAAAAGTTGGGGCGCTACGTGGGACAATGTTCACACCGTTTTCACCCGCGACCAGCTTGCGCGCGATCTGCAAATTGACATGTCCGGCATCGGCGGGCACGGCTCGTTTGTGCATCTTTATCTGAACGGCATTTACTGGGGGCTTTACAATCCGTGCGAACGACAGGACAACGCTTTTGCGTCCACCTATCTCGGGGGCAACGAGGAGGATTATTTCACCGGCAAGGGCAAGGGCGGCGACACCGCCGGAGTGGACGACCGCTACGACGATTGGATCAACACGGCGTCCAAGAGCACGAACATCGCCACGCTGCTCGAGTACTGCAACATCGAGAACCACGCCGACATGGCCATGTTGGCGGCCTATGCGGACGTCGGCGATTTCCCGCAATACTACTATGGCATCGGCAACAATCCCGGCGGGCAGGTTTACTTTTTCAATTGGGATTACGAGGACGCGTTCGGCGGCGGCAGCCGGCGTTCCAGCGACAATCCCAATACTGCCCGGTTGGGAAATTGCGCCGGCTTCAACAACATGTGGAACAACAATCTCGAATACCGCATCAATTTCGCGGATCGGGTTTACCGGGCCTGTTACAACGAAGGCGCGTTGACCGATGCCCGGGTGTTGGAACGATGGCTCAGGCTCTGCGGTTCGATTTACTCCGCGATCATTGGTGAATCGGCGCGCTGGGGCGATGAGCGTTTCAATGATGTCGGCACGCGCAACTGGGGCGGAAACCAATACCACGACACCAACACGGTTTACATGCGGGACGGTTATTGGATGACTTCGCGCGCCGCAGTGGCTTCCGGCATCGTCGGCAGGGCTGATCGCCTCGTCAACGCGCTCCGCAGCGGTGGATGGTATCCCGCCATCAATCCGCCTCTTTTCAAGGACGGCGGCACGACGATTGCCGTTTCGCGCAGTGTCGTATCGGCGGGTTTCAATCTGACCATTCAGCGCGACGGTTCGACCGGGACGGTTTATTACACCACCGACGGCAGTGATCCGCGCGCGGTGGGCGGAGCGGTTCAGGGCATCAACGGAGGGACGAGCGCCACCATCCCGATCAATGCCACAATCTGCGTGAAAGCGCGCACGCTCGATGGCAGCAATTGGAGCGCGCTGCATACCGCCGTGTTCTTTGTTCCTCAGGATCTGAGCGCACTGAAGCTGACCGAAATCATGTACAATCCGCAGGACACGCTCATGGCTGCCGGGCGGGCGATTACTTCCATC
>DAOLDN010000427.1:0-3626 GCA_035327385.1 Verrucomicrobiota bacterium
GGTGGGACTGGAGATTGACCTGCCGAAACTCCGCGAAATGCTGGGGCCGATGCGGTTTGCGGCGGGCTGGGCGCTGATCCAATTTCCCGTCATCGTGATGCTGGCCACGGTGGCCGGCCTGGAATTGCCCGCCGCGATGCTGGCGGCTGCGGCGCTGACGGGCTGCTCGTTGAGCATGTCGTATCAAGGCTGGAAACAATATCCGGGACTGGCGGGCGCGGCGCGCGACCACGTTTTGCATATCATGGTCACGCTGGAATTGATCGCCGTGGTGGTGTTGTCCGTCGGAGCAGTCGGCGTGGAAAAGGGATTCGGCTGGACGATGCTGGTGAAGCTGGCGGGCATTGCCGTGGTGATTATCATCATCAGCCGGTTCTCCACGCGACTGGTGAACGTGTTCCAGCGTGTGATCGAAGAGTCCACGCACTGGCGCGTTCACATCCTTGTGTTGCTCGTGCTGGTCGTCTGTGCTGTGGGCGAACGGCTTGGGCTTGCGGCGGCAAAGACCGCGTTCTTTCTCGGCCTCTTCATGAGCCACGCGCGTTATCGCGGAGTCCACATCGAGGAACACATCGCTCCCATCAGCCGGCGGTTTCTGATCCCGATCTTTTTCGTGTCCCTGGGCCTGAAGGTTGACGAGCGATTGCTGTTCTCCTACACGGCGCTGCTGGCGTTGTTGGGGGCGTTTCTGCTCATTGGATTGAGGGACATGATGCACCGGCGGCTGCTGGCAACGGGCGGCGACCGCAACACGTTCCTGCTGTTCTGCCCCAACCTGACGATGGCGGCGCTGGCTGCGACCGCGTTGTTGAACGCGGGTCAAGTGCCCGCCGCCACATGGACGATTTTTAGCGGTCTGTTTCTGTCCGTCGCCGCAATCGCACTGCTGCCGCCGGTGAAGCAAATTGAAGCAACCCCACAGGCTGCGACGAAGGCGTGACACCTGCCACGTCCTGTTCAGCCCGCGAGCGTCTTGTTCTTGGCGCGGGATTCCTCGGTAAGTTTCACCTTGAAGGCGTCCAGTTTCTTCTGCAATTCGGCGTTTCCGCTGCCAATGATTTGCGCGGCCAGCAGTCCGGCGTTGCGTCCTGCGTTGATGCCGACGGTGGCGACGGGAACTCCGGGCGGCATCTGGACGATGGACAGCAGGGAGTCCAGTCCGTCCAGCGATTTGCCCATGATGGGCACTCCGATGACGGGCAGAGTGGTGAACGCGGCGGTGACGCCGGGCAGATGCGCCGCCCCGCCCGCGCCGCAAATGAACACGCGCAGTCCGCGTTCGCGCGCACTGGAAACGTACGCCTCCAGCCCGCGGGGGTCGCGGTGCGCGGAAATGACCTTCGCTTCGGAAGCGATTCCAAATTCATTCAGCGCATCGGCGGCGGCTTTCATCACCGGCCAGTCCGAATCGCTGCCCATCAAAATACCGACAAGTGGATTTGCGCTCATGTGATGATTGGGGCGCGCACGGGAGTGTCAACGGATTGCCCGGCGGCGTTGCGGGCATGGATATAGTGAAGACGAAGGCAATTTGGAACAAAAATCGTCGGCCCCGCAAATCGGGTGTATCTTGACACTGTTCTTGTTTTCTCCCTCTCTTCTCCTGAGGGAGGAGAGGGCGGGGGAGAGGAGGCACAACATTTTCCGGCTTAAGCCCCTCTCCCCAACCCTCTCCCCGCTTGGGCGGGGAGAGGCAGTTAAGAATAGTGTCGAGATGCAGCCCCGCAAATCTGTTTCTGCGAACGTCAGAGCCGGCCGTTGTCAATGAGACGCGTCTTGCCAAAATAGACCGCCAGCGCCATGTGCGTGCCGCGACCGGCTCGCGTTTCGGGAACCAGTGTCGCGGCGTCGAACAGTTCCACGTAATCCAGCCTGGCGAGCCGCGCGGTGGCGATGAAGCGTTTCAACTCCGCCTTGAGAATGGCGGCTGAGACGGGATTTTTTTTGACCGACGCGCGGGCGTATTCGATGGCCTGGTGGAGAATTGCCGCCTGCGAACGTTCCTGCGGGGTGAGGTATTTGTTGCGAGAACTCATCGCGAGACCGTCCGCCTCGCGGATCGTGGGCGCAATGACGAGTGTGACCGGAAAATTCAGGTCCGCAATCATGCGCCGGATGATGGCGGCCTGCTGATAATCTTTTTGTCCGAAAACCGCCACTTGCGGCTGCACGATGTTGAACAACTTGGCGACGATGGTGGTGACACCTCGAAAATGTGTCGGGCGCGATGCGCCTTCCATGTTTCGGGACAGGAATTGTTCCACGACGTAGGTGCTGTAGCGTTCCTCGACGCCGCCGGGATACATCTCGGAATCGTCCGGAGCAAAGACAACGTCCGTTCCGTTGGCACGGCAGAGTTGAAGGTCGCGTTTCAAATCGCGCGGGTAGCGGGACAGATCCTCCCGTGGGCCGAACTGCGTGGGGTTGACGTAAATGCTGACGACGACCCTGCCGCCTTTGCCGACACGGCGACGCGCTTCACGAACAAGGCTCAGGTGACCCTCGTGCAGGTAACCCATCGTGGGCACGAGACCGATCTTTATTCCGCGGCGTCGCCATTGGCTGGCGAGCCGTTGCATGGCTGCGACTGAAGTGACTTTCTGCATCGCGCAAAGGTTAGAAATCCGCGAACTCCGGCTCAATCTGAAATCCGCGATCCGAATTCCGGATCAGCGACTCGTCGCGAGCTTCCATCACCGCGATTTGTTTTTCTCAAACCACGCGTTGACTTCCTTTTCCAGCGCGGCGAGATCGGGCTTTTGCGCGGCGATGGCGCAGGACTCAGCCCATTCCTTGTTCAAATCGCCGAGGTCCAATCCCGACCCGACGCGCACGAAAATGGGGATTTCATGCACCTGCGCGTTGACGTGGAGCGTCTGGCCGCCCTCGAAAATTTCCTCCGTGTTCCACGCGTTGCGCCAGCGTTGACCCGACGGCAGATAAACCTCCTGTGTGCGACGGCCCTTTTCCCAGACGGGGGAGACGACGATGTCCGGTCCATATTGAAACGTCCACCAGTTGGACCAGGCCTGCGGCGCTTGCGGGTCCGCGAGAAACAGCGGGCGCACGATCGGCATTCCGGTCTTGTGCGCGACTTTGGCCTGCTCGTAGCCGTAATCCATCAACCGCACGTGCAATCTGGCATACAGTCGCCAGGCGGCGATGAGTTGCGCGTCATAGACCGGTTCGCGGTGCAGGTTCCAGAATCCGACGTTGCGGGTTGGGCCGACCTCCATGATGGGGTTGAAAGCGGAGAACGCCAGCCACCGCGTGCAGACTTCCTGATCCATCTGCTGGCGGTTGTAACCGCAGGTGTCCGCGCCCCAGTTCGGGTAACCCATCACCGCGGAACGTTGCATGGCGATGATGGAGGCGCGCAATCCTTCCTGCGTGCCGCCCACGTCGCCGCCCCAAAACACACCGTAGGGCGAACTGCCCGTGTAAGCCGCTCGTGGCATGCACACAAAGTCGTCGCCCCGATATTGCCTGGCGATTTCGTACGTGGCCTTCACATACATCGGCGGGGAACCCCTGCGGGTTTCCGCGATTGGACGTTCTTCGGCAACCAAAAAATACCCCCTCTCCCGTATCTTTTTCTCCCCGCGGGCCCGCTTTGATTCCGCGCC
>DAOLDN010000428.1:0-3600 GCA_035327385.1 Verrucomicrobiota bacterium
AATTTGCCGTAAATCCACGCTTCCAGTGGCCATAGCGGTCGCAGCCATTTGTAGAACGGTGAATAAATGAGCCGGATTCGGATTGCCGACAACAACATCGTCAAAGATGTCCTTCCCAGAACGACTTTCGACCCGACTTGATCCGTCCATTCGGTCGGGATTTCCAGTATCCGGTATCCGGCGCGATGCAGCGAATAGAGCAGGTTAATGTCGAAGGCCATGTCGGCGATGCGGAGGGTGGAATGGATTTTTTCCACGGCCTGGCGGCGCATCACTTTGGCGCCACATTGGGTGTCGCGGATGTTCATGCAGAACAGGCACTGGACGATGGCGTGAAAGACGCGGCTGGCGAACTGGCGTTTGTTGGATTGCTGCTGGTGCAGCACCGCGCCGGGAAGCCAACGTGAAGCGATGACGCAATCCGCGTCGCCCATCCGCTTGACGAGGTCGTGAAACGCCCTCGGCGGCGTGGCGCCGTCTGCGTCCACGTAACCGACAAGGTCCGCGAGTGGCGCGAGGCGCAGTCCCTCGATGAGAGCGCCACCCTTGCCGATGGGGTCCGGGAAATCCAACGCGCGGATGAACTGGAAATCCGCTGCCACGCGATTGACCACGCCGATGGTGTTGTCGCGACAACCGTTCAGGACGACCACCAGAAGGAATTTGCCCGTGTAATTCTCCTGAAAATGGCGGGCGTAACCGCGCAACACCGGTTCAATCCGGTGTTCCTCGTTGTAGGCGGGAATCAGGAGCAACAAACTTGGCTCAGGCACGCGGTTTTATTAGCAGGGTGATGGCGAAAAGAAAAGGGCGCTGAACGAAAAGCTCCAAGCTCCAAACACCTATTGCCGACCGCCGACCGCGCCGGTCGGAACGCGGAACGCGGAACCTATTCAATCGTCGTTTCCCTTTGGATTCCGAACTTGTCAATGCGCTTGCGCAACGTGGCGCGAGTGATGCCGAGCAATTTCGCCGCCTGCACCTGGTTGTTGTCGGTTTCCTTCAGGGCTTGAATGACCAGTTCGCGTTCCACCGCAGGGATGACTTTGAGTTTTGGATCGCGCCTGGCGATCTGGAACAACTGTCGGGCGAGCGTCGCCGCGTCCGAAGTAGAACCTTCGCTGGCGGTGGACGGTGTGGTGAGTGCCGTTCCCTGGCCCGAGATTTCCGGAGGCAAGTCGCTCAACAGGATGGCATCGCCCTTGGCCATGACGTGGGCGCGGCGGATGGCGTTCTCCAGTTCGCGGACATTGCCGGGCCAGTGATATTTTTCAAGCAACCGGATGACGCTTGTCGCCACGGACTTGGGTTTGCGGTCCCGGTCGTGAGCCAGTTTCTTCAGAAAATAATTCACGAGCAGTGGAATGTCCTCGCGCCGGTCGCGCAGCGGGGGAATCTGGATGCGAACCCCGTTGAGCCGGTAAAATAAATCTTCACGGAACTGTCTCGCGGCAACGGCCTGTTCCAGCGGTTTGTTCGTGGCTGCGATCACGCGCACGTCCACCCGCAACGGCGTGTTGCCGCCAACGCGCTCGAACGTGCCGCTTTGGAGAACGCGCAAAATCTTCGTCTGCGTCGCGGGGGTCATGTCGCCGATTTCATCCAGGAAAATCGTTCCCTTGTTGCATTGCTCGAACTTGCCGACGCGCTGCATCGTTGCGCCTGTGAACGCGCCGCGTTCGTGGCCGAACAATTCGCTCTCCAGCAACTGTTCGGGAATGGCGGCGCAATTGACGGCGAGAAACGATTGCTGGTTGCGGTTGCTGTGATGGTAGATGGCTCGGGCCACGAGTTCCTTGCCCGTGCCGCTTTCGCCGGTGATGAGCGCCGTGGCGTCGGACGCGGCCAGCTGTCCGATGATCTTGAAGACCTGTTGCATCGGTTCGCTGCGGCCAACAATTCCCAGTTCGTAGTCCTCCGATTCCAGCAACGGCTGATACGACACGACCTGTTTCATGTCGCGCGCGGCTTTGAGGGCGTTGGCGACGATTTCCTTGAGCTTCGGCACGTCAAACGGTTTGAGCAGATAATCGTAAGCGCCGAGTTTCATCGCTTCGATGGCCGTCTGCGTCGTGCCGTAGGCGGTCATGAGAATGACCAGCAGCTTGGAATCCATCTGCCGGATGCGGCGGAGCGTTTCCAGTCCGTTGATGCCGCCCATGCGGATGTCCATCATCACGAGGTCGGGTTTGAAGGCGGGAATCAGCTTCAAACCTTCCTCGCCACTGGAGGCGGTGGTCAGCTCTATTTCCGGCGAATCAAAAATGCGCCGGAACGAGTATTGAACGTCTTCTTCGTCGTCAATTAACAGCAGTTTGCTCATCGGTAGGTCGAATCAACCGCGCGCAGGATACCGGAAAGGCTTCTCGGCGACAGGGAAATTTTGCGCGTTGGTAATGCCCGCGATGCGCAGTTTGTCACCGAAGCACCGTGTTGGAGCCGGCTTTGGGGGCAATTTCGCCAAATGTCAGGGGCTGGCGATTTCCACGCCAATTTGCACCGGGCCGAAAAGTCCTGAGCGCATGAGCGGAGTCTTTTCCGTCAGGGTGCGGATGTTGGTGCGGGTGAAGCGTTGTTCCGGAGGGAGTGTGCGTTCGCCGATGATGCGGTTGGGCCAGAAATTGACGATCTGGACTTGCAGCACATTCAAGCCGGGTTTCACTGCGTCCGTGATGTTCACGCGAAACGGCGGCGACCAGACAATACCGCAGCTGCGCCCGTTCAATTTCACTTCAGCAAGCTGGCGCACGTCACCCAGGTCGAGGAAAAGTTCCGAGTGTTGAGTTTCAATCTGTGGGTCGGGCAGGGTGAATGTCTTGGTGTAAATGGCGGTGCCGGAATAGAACTTCACGCCAGGTTCGGGGCGCTGTGTCCAGTCGGCAAGCGACTCGAACGATACGTCGCCCGGGCCGCCGAATTGAGGGTCGAAGTGGACAGACCAATCGCCTTCCAGTGTCCGTGTCGGGCGAAACTCGACGGCGTTGCTTTTCGCGACGGGCGGGTGTTTTGCGGCATCGTTGCGGAAGACGACAAACCACGAGCCGCAGGGAGTGAACTCCAGTGGCACGAGGGTGCGGCCATCGGCTTGCTCGTAGGCGCGGGCGAACCGACGCTCGCCAGTGACAGCGTTCCAAAGTTCCGGGGCTTTGCCGTTTATGCGAAACGCGGCGCGGACGGAAACGGGAGTGTTGTTGCGGTTGGCAACGAAATAAATGTCCGCGTCGTCTGTGCTGCGGTGGATATAGTCGAGACGCGCGCCGGTGGGCGGGGTGAGGAATTCACAATCGGGCGCGATGCCGTCGGCCTGGAGTACTTCGCGGGCGGTGCGGCCCCAGACGACGCGTCCTTCGCCGATGCGGCGTTGCCCGGCAGCAGCCATGCCGGATTGACCCCAAAGTTGATCTGCGAGATGTCGAATACGGCCATCAGCTCCCGGATAGCCCTGCAAACTAAGCGCCTCCTGCGGTCGCGGGCCGACCACGGTGGCGCCGGAACGCACGAGGTCGAGGACCTTTTCCAGCACCGGCACAGAAATGGCGGTGTGATCGGGCAGCACGAGCAGGCGATAGCTCATGCCGTCGGGAAGCGTGAGGCGGCCTC
>DAOLDN010000429.1:0-3596 GCA_035327385.1 Verrucomicrobiota bacterium
GCGGCACTCGCGAAGAGACAACGCAAGTGCTGCATCGTGTCGTTCCATGATTTCAAGAAGACGCCGTCGCTGGCGAAACTCAAACGCGTGGCGTCGGAGGCCCAGCGCATTGGGAGCGTCATCAAGATTGTGACGATGGCGAACACTGAGGCCGACGTGGAGACGTTGCGACGGCTGCTCGCCTGCAAGTGGCGGAAGCCGATTTGTGTGATGGGCATGGGGCCGTTGGGCCGCGTCACGCGCGTGGAGTTTCCGTTTCTGGGTTCATTTCTTACCTACGGCTACCTCGACAAGCCGGCCGCACCGGGACAGTTGTCCGCCGCGCAAATCAATAAAAGTCTTTCGCGCTCCCGCCTTCGGTTGCGCCCGTGAGAATGCGCAATGCGGAATAGTACGAACCGGCGCGTGCTTCAAATTGATTTTCAGCACACGGAATGGACAAGGCTGTTTCGAGTATCCGGTGTGTTCCGCAGTTTATGCTCAAACATCCGTCCCTTTGAACTCATCCCTCGGCGCATCGGTGTCCAGCGGATGCTCCTCCTCCTGCCAATGCTCGGAGACTTTTCCGTCCCAACAGGCGAGGTTCAACGGATACACGTCGGGATCGAAAATGACGTGATAGAAATGCCACACGATGATGGCCAGACATGCCAGGATGGCTTCGTAGTAATGGATGGTCAGCGCCACGTCCACCATCCAGCGCGGCAACCATTGCGTCACGTCCATCTTGAACCACACCATCAATCCGGTGACGCCCATGATGATCGTCCCCCAGACCACGGCCCAATACTCCATTTTCTCGGCGTAACCGAATCTCCCGATCTTGGGTTTCGTTTTGCTCAAACCAAACAGGTAACGCACGCTCCCGATGACGTCGGCAATGTCCTTTTTCGCCGGCAGGAAATCCATCACCAGTTTGCGACCGTCCTTGGTGGCGAGGATGTAGATGACGTGATACGCGCCGACCAGTAACAGCACGACACCGGCGATGCGATGCGACCATCGGCGGAAAGGCTCGCTGGATCCCAACATCCGCGCCAGCCATGAATCCGGCCATTTGAGGGCGAATCCGGTGATCGCCAGCACGATGAAACTGACGGCCAGCACGGCGTGTTGCCACCGTTGAGAACGATTCATGCGCAACACGGGCCTGCCTTCTGTGCGCAGGTGCGCCGAGACTTTTTTGTAAAGCAACAGGCCGTTGTGCAACAGCATTGCGCCGATGGTGCCCACGATGAGCACCAGATAAACGCGGCGCACCCACCAGTTGATCTGGTCGCCGATTTCGTCGCCGCGTTGCGAGGACTTGATGTCCACGTGAATTTTGCCCGAGGCGAACATTTCGTTCGCGCCCGGATGACATTTGCCGCACGTCTGGACGAGGTGCGACTTGTGAATGGTGGACTCCGGGTCGGTGGACGGAAGGATTTTGTGGTAGCCGTGGCAACTGCCGCAGTTGGCCGCGACGGTCGAGCCGTATTGCGACGCCAATCCGTGATAACTGTCGAAGAAGGTGCGCACGCGATCGGCGGGCAGGTTGTAGCGCGTGTTCAACCGTTCGGAAGCGTGGCAACGGCTGCAAACGTCCTCCGAGATGACCCGCGGCGCGGTGGAGGAGAGCGATTTGATCCCGTGCTCCAGATGACAGTCCGTGCAGGTGGGCGCGTCGCGAATGCCCGCCGCCAGCGCCTTGCCGTGAATGCTGGCGGCAAAATCCTCCGCCTCGGTGTCGTGACAGGCGCCGCACATTTCCGGCTGTCGCGAATAATGCAGAGGCGACGCCGGCGATAGCGGCGGCAGGATGTCGTGCGCCCCATGACAATCCTGGCAATTGGGCGTGCCGCCGCTGCCCGCAGCCAGAGCCAGACCGTGAACACTGGAACCGTAGCTCGCCGATTGGCGCAAATGACAACTGCTGCAATCCACCGGCTTGAGTGCCACGCCGTCATCCGGGTGTTCCGCAGTGACGTCCGTGTGACAAACCGCGCAAGTGTTGGTGGCGTGGACGGACGATTTGATTTTTGCGGGGTCAACGAACAATGAAACCGCCCTGCCCTGCGCGTTGGTTTTCACCAGTTCCTTGTCCGAGTGGCAATCGAGGCAATCGCTGTCCTTCAACGGCTGGGCGGCGACAGGCAATTGCAGCGCAACTCCCAGCCCAACCACGGCGAACACGACCCTATGACGCCAAAAGCCCATACGACTGCAAGGTCGCCAATCCGGGTCAAAAACACTCCCCGCGATTTGGCGAAACCTTCTCGTTTATTGCGGAATCCGGATTGCGAACAGGGGGTCATTGCGGGATGATGTGCGGCGCGGGGTGCCGACGCCGATGTGAAAGGATGCCCGGAGACAACCTTTCGTCAGAGCAGCGTCGTGCAGACGCAGAGGTTTTCGGAGAACAAGCCGGACGAATAATGTATGCAGCCGCGAACAGATGATTGCCCTTCACAAACTCACGAAGCGATTTGGCGCACAGATGGCTGTGGACTCGTTGTCACTTGAGATCGAGCCGGGGCAGATTGTTGGATTTCTGGGACCAAACGGCGCGGGGAAATCCACGACGCTCAAAATGCTGACCGGAATGCTCGAACCGACCAGTGGCACGGCCACAATCTGCGGGATTGACCTGCTGCAACAGCCGATGGAGGTGAAGCGCCGTGTCGGTTTCGTTCCTGAATCCGGGGCGGTCTTCGAATCGTTGAGCGGGCTGGAATACCTCGAAATGGTGGCGGCTCTTTATGGCATCCCGCAAGACACCGCCAGACCGCGAATCCAGCAGTTCATATCGTTTTTCGACCTGAGTTTCGAGACGTTGACGGACAAGCTGCTTGGAGCCTACTCGAAGGGAATGCGACGCAAAGTCGTCATCACCGCTGCATTGCTCCACAACCCACCTGTAGTTTTTTTCGATGAACCTCTGGATGGACTGGACGCGAACGCCGCCGTCGGCTTCAAGGCGCTGATCCAGACGCTGGCGCACGAGGGCAAGACGATTATTTACAGTTCTCACATCCTGGATGTAGTCGAGCGGGTTTGCGACCGGGTCGTCATCATTGACAAGGGGAAATTGCTCCTGGACGGCAAGCCTGATGCGTTGGTGGCGGCAAACAATTCCGGGACGCTTGAGCGGCTGTTCACGCAGTTGACCGGCGGAACGGAGATTGAACGGCGTGCGGAAGATTTTGCCAGGACCTTCCGGACATGATCGCGACCAGCCCGCAACCGTTGCCCGGAAGAATACTGCGTCGACTGTTCCTGACATTGTTCCTTCGGGGGCGCTCCTCGCGGGGACTTCAAAAGGAAAACGCGCCCAAATCCGTCGGCCGAAAACTTGCCCTGACGCTGCTGTTCTATGGATTGTTTGGATGTTTCGCGTTCTTCTTTATTGGGCGTTCGGTGTTTGCGCTCTCGACCTATCTGCACGCGATGACATTCTGCCTTGTGGGCATGTTCGTCGCCGCCTCGGCGGGTGAAGTTCTTTTCAACAAGGAGGAATCCGACATTTTACTGCATCGGCCTGTGACACCGATGGAACTGCTATGGGCGAAGATCGCGGGACTTGTGGGGGTGTCGCCCTGGCTTTCGGTGGCGTT
>DAOLDN010000430.1:0-3594 GCA_035327385.1 Verrucomicrobiota bacterium
GCGATTGAGGCGCTGGGTGCGACCCCGCCAGAACGACACGCCCTCCATCCAGGTTTCCACCACGGGCCCCAACTGGATCAACGTCTGGCCCACAACCGCCGCCATATCAGACGCCGGCTGGCAATCCGTTCAATACACGCTGCCTGCCGGTATCGCGGGCAATGCCACAGTCCAATTACGCTGGGCACTCGCCTCCAATGCGTCGCAGAACGACATCGGCTGGAACATTGACGACGTGGAACTTCTCGGCGACGGCGCATTGGACACCGACCCGCCCGCGCCGGCTCTCAATGTGGCCGATGTCACAGTCGAGGGCGCTGCCGGTCATTCCGCCAGTGTCACCTACACCGACGCCACCGCAGTCCGCTTGTCCAGCCTGGGTCACGGAGATTTGCTGGTCACAGGTCCGAACGGTTACTCGAATCTGGTCGAATTCATCGGCGCCGACCTCCCGTCCGACGGTTCGCCGATCACGGCATTGTACTCGATACCTGCTCCTGCCGGTTCATGGAATGAGGCCGACAATGGCCTCTACACCGTCGTCCTGCTGGAGGATGCCGTCGAGGACACACTCAACAATTCCACTCCGCAAACGACGCTTGGCTCGTTCAACGTTTCCGTCACCGCGCCGCCGGATGCGGATTACGAACTGACCGTCACCGTCAATAATCCCGACTGGGGCAGCGTCACACCCACTTACGGCACGTTCTCTGCGGGATCGTCCGTCCAACTGCTCGCGACTCCCGCCGCGTACTTTCAATTTCGAAACTGGCAGGGCGACGCCTCCGGCACGGACAATCCGTTGACGCTGCTTCTCGACACGAATCGTTCAGTCCTCGCAGTTTTCTCGGAAATCTTCACCACCAACCATCCCACGCCTCATTGGTGGCTGGCTCAGAACGGTTACACAAACAACTTCGAAACCGCCGTCAACACCACAGGCGACAACGGCGTCCCCGTCTGGCAATCCTACGTCGCCGGTCTCGACCCGAACGATTCCAAGAGCCAGTTCCTGCTCGCCGGTCAGTCCTCGCAGGACGGAGCGGATTACGTGTTGAACTGGAGCACCATTCCCGACCGCCTCTACACACTCTGGGTCTGCACCAATCTGGCCGAAGGCTTCACACCCGTGCCCGGTGCGGTGGACCTGCCGCCAACAGTGCAGAGTTTCACCAATGCCATCAACTCCGCCAACTCCATGCGCATCTACCGCATCGAGGTTCGGATACCGTGACAACCGGCAAATCCGGTCAGCCGCGTCCGCGCTGAAAATTCCCTCCTATTTCCGGGACTGTCCGGACTGAACCTTGGGACGAAAGGGGAATCGAGATTGCCGCATGCGGGTGTTGCCCGTAGATTGTTGTCGAACGAATGCCCCAATCATCCGCTCAACTTGCAAAATCCGGCGCGCGTTCCTCGCGCAGGTCATCCGCTCTGCCCTTTTCCGAGGCGGAAGCGTGGAGCGCCATCGGCAACGGCTGGCGGCAACTCCACGGCAGCTTTCGTCAAATCGGCGTCAGCTTCGAGTGGCACGATTTTGAATGTGCCGAAACGTTCGACTGGGCCAGGAGTTTTCATCCGGACAGCATCGAGGTTTGCCTGAACATGGCGGGCAACGGACGCATCGTTCACCAGAAACAGTCGGCGGAATTCGCGCCGCTGACGGCCGGGTTTTATCGCCAGGGCAGATCCCCGTTGACCGCCGTTCGCAACGGCGACGAACGCCATCAGTTCATCACCGTCGAATTTTCGCCCGCGTTCCTCAAAAAACATCTCGCGGGCCAGTCGGAACTCCATCCGCTCGTCAAATCCACCATCGAAAACGGCGGCGGATCGTCCGGCGTCGGCCCGTCCGTTCGATTGAGCACCGAACTCCAGCAACTGGCCGTCAGCCTGCGGCACCCGCCCGCGTTGGCCTCTGCCCAGAACCTCTGGTATCACAGCAAGGCCCTCGAACTGGCCGTCGCGTTTTTCTTCTCCCAGCCGGAGGAGAAGGAACTGTTTTGCGTAAGACACAAGCGGCTGGCCCAGGAACGCGTCGCGCGGGCCATTGCCATCCTTCAAAAAAATCTCGTCGAACCGCCGACGTTGGAGGAGATCGGCCGCGAAGTCGGTTGCAGCCCGTTCCACCTGAGCCGCACGTTCTCCGCGGAAACGGGAATGACCATGCCGCAATACCTCCGCCAATTGCGCATGGAAAAAGCCGCGCAACTGCTCCAATCCGGCAAACACAACGTCACCGAAGCCGCTCTCGAAGTGGGCTACAACAGCCTCAGCCATTTCAGCCAGGCGTTCCACGAAACCTTCGGTTGCTGTCCCGGTTTGTATCCATTCGCGACACCCACACAAAAAGCCGTCAAAACCTGAGCCGGTTCGCGACAATCCCTGCTCGACCTCGCGCGCCGGACTTTTTACTGTTCCGGCATGCGGGAACAATCGCTGCAATTTCTCAAAGCACTCGTCAACACGCCCAGCCCCGTCGGCCACGAATCACGCGGACAGCGCGTGTGGCTCGATTACGTGAAAGCCCACGCCGAGGACACGTTTTCCGATGCCTACGGCAATTGCGTCGCCGTGCTCAACAAGGGCGGTTCGCCGCGATTGATGCTCGCGGCTCACGCGGACGAAATCGCCATGTCCGTCAACTACATTGACGACAACGGCTTCATCTACGTGCGCAAAATGGGCGGCGTGGACGCGGCCATCACCAAAGCCCAACGCGTCGTCATTCATTCCCGGAAAGGCCCGGTGCAGGGCGTCGTCGGCAACGTCGCTCCGCACCTGACCCGGGGCGACGACGACCACAAACGCCCGAAGATTCACGATCTGTTCCTGGACATCGGCGTTTCCAGCCGCAAAGCCGCCGAACTGCTGGTGCGGGTGGGAGATCCCATCACGTTGGCCGACGAGTTCGCGTTGTTGCGCAATGACCTGGCCGTGGCCCGGGCGTTTGACAACCGCATCGGAACGTTCGCCGTGGCCGAGGCGATGCGACTGCTGGCCACCGACAGGAAACGATTGAAGGCCGAAATCTGCGCCGTGTCGAACGTGCAGGAAGAGGTGGGATTGCTGGGCGCGCGACAAATCGCCTATTCGTTGCACCCGGACGTCGCGCTGGTGGTGGACGTGACCCACGCCACCGATTATCCCTCCGTCAGCAAGGCGCAGCATGGCGATGTGAAAATCGGCGGCGGCCCCACCCTCACCCACGGCGGCTGCAATCATCCCGAAGTCGTCAAACGACTGGAGCAACTGGCCCGCACCAGAAAGATTCCGCTCCAACACGAGGCCATTTCGTCCACGAGCGGCACGGACACGGACGCCATCTTCTGGACCCGCGGCGGCATCGCCAGCGCGCTGATCAGCCTGCCGAACCGTTACATGCACTCGCCCGTGGAATTGGTCAGCCTCGGCGACCTCGAAAAAATCCCGCAACTGCTCGCCGGATTCGCCCTGTCACTGAAAAAAGGGGAACGTTTCAAGGTGAAGATTTGAACTGTGCCTGTGCGTGTGGCTGGACTCGTCAGAGTGCGGCACACCTTCATTACAGTCAGCCGCGTTCTCACGAACGCAGCCCCACTTTCATGATCAAAT
>DAOLDN010000431.1:0-3581 GCA_035327385.1 Verrucomicrobiota bacterium
ACCCCGCCTGCTGGAGGCCCGCACCAAAGATTGAACCATGTCTTTGCAGCCGACATTGCTGATTGTGGACGACGAAAAACCGACCCGCGACGGACTGCGCGCCGCGCTGGAGGACCGTTACGACGTCTATGTGGCCGAGGACGCCAAAGCCGCGATGGAACTGCTGGAGCGTGAATCCTTCGACGTGCTCCTCACCGATTTCCGCCTGCCGAACGAGGACGGCATGAAACTCATCGCCCGCGCCAAATCACTGGCCAAACCGCCCATCTGCATCCTCATGACCGCCTACGGTTCCGAGGAACTGGCCGTGGAAGCCATGAAACGCGGCGCGGACGACTACATCGCCAAAGGCCGCCTCCAAATTGACGAACTGGAAATGCGCATCGCACGGGCGCTGCGACGGCAGAATCTCGAAGTCGAAAACGTCGCCCTCCGCCAGCAACTCGACACCCGGTTCGGACTGGAGAACGTCATCGGCGAATCACCCGCCATGCAGGAGGTGTTCGACGTCATCAAACAGGTCGCCCCCGCGCGCACGACGGTGTTGTTGACCGGCGAGAGCGGCACCGGCAAGGAACTGGCGGCGCGTTCCATTCATCAACTCAGCCCGCGCGCCAAAGCGCCGCTGGTCAGCGTCCATTGCGCCGCGCTGTCGCCAACGCTGCTGGAGAGCGAACTGTTCGGCCACGAGAAAGGCGCGTTCACCGGGGCGCACGAGCGGCGCATCGGACGTTTCGAGCAGGCACAGGGCGGAACATTGTTCCTGGACGAGATCGGCGAGATTGACGCCACCCTCCAGATCAAACTGCTGCGGTTTCTGGGCGAGCGCACGTTCGAGCGCGTGGGGTCCAACAAGACGCTGACTGCCGACGTGCGCCTGATCACCGCCACGAACAAGAACCTTGAGGAACTGGTGAAGGCGGGGCGTTTCCGCGAGGACCTGTTTTTCCGGCTGCGCGTCGTGGAGATTCAACTGCCGCCGTTGCGCGAGCGCATGGGCGACATCCCGTTGCTGGCGCAGGCGTTTCTGAAGGAATTCGCCCTGGAAAACGGCAAGCCGATCAGGGATTTCACGTCGGACGCGCTGGAGTTGCTGATGAATTATTCCTGGCCGGGCAACGTTCGCGAACTGCGGACGGCCATCGAACACGCGGTGGTGTTGAGCCGGGGCGAACGCATTTCAGCCCGCGACCTGCCGCCCTCCGTCCGCGATCTGGGGGCAGTTGTTCCCGCGGATTCATCGCGCCTGCTGGCGAGGAATGACTTGACTGTGAAGGAGGCGGAGAAACAATTGATCATCCGCGCCCTGAAGGAAACCAAAGGCAACCGCACGCTGGCAGCCAAAAAAATCGGCATGAGCCGGCGGACGTTTCATCGCAAACTGCACACGTATCATCTGGAAGGATTCTGAAAAATGCCACTGTTACAGGACATCATTCACAAACTGGAAGTCGGGCCGTGGTTTCGCCACATGAAACTGGCCCTCGCCTGTCTGGCCGTGCTCGTGTTCGTGGCCGCCTACAACTGGCGCGCCTACCGCAACATGGACACACTGGAGGCCATGGACGCGGCGCAGGTGGCCCGCAACGTCTCCGAGGGCAAGGGCTACACCACGCAGTTCGTTCGTCCCTTCAGCATCTATCTGGTCAAGAAACACAACCTGTCCTCTACCGGCACCGAAGACGGTGCCGATACCGACCCCGCCCGGCTCAAGGGAGCGCACCCCGATCTCGCCAACGCGCCGTTATACCCGACTGTTCTGGCCGGATGGATGAAGGTCTATTCCCTGGGCTGGAGCATGGCGGAGGGAATTCGCGACATGCTGCCGGGCATCTTTAAATCCATCATTCCGCCTTTCAACGACGAGATGGACAACCGTCTCTGGACCACCAGCAACGGCCGCTTCTGGTGGCATCCGCACGATTTCATGATCGCCATCTTCAACCAGTTGCTGCTGTTCGTGGTGGTGTGGCTCACCTTTCTGATCGCGCGCAAATTGTTCGACACCGCGGTGGCCTGGCTCTCGGCGTTGATGTTGTTCGGCTGTGAATTGCTGTGGCGCTTCAGCACGTCCGGCCTGTCCACGATGCTGTTGGTGGTGATTTTCATGGCGCTGGTCTGGTGTCTGATCCTGTTGGAATCGGAACTGCGCGAACCCAAGGGCGGCCCGAAACGTTTCTGGCTGCTGGCGGGGGCGGTGGGCGTGCTGCTGGGACTGGGAGTGTTGACCCGTTACGCCTTCGGCTGGCTGCTGATTCCTGTGTTGGTCTTTGTGGGACTGTTCGCGGGACAACGAAAGTTCGCGGCTTGCGGCGTCATCGCCGGCCTGTTCCTGTTGCTGCTCACGCCGTGGGTCATCCGCAACTTCGCCGTCAGCGGCACGCCGTTTGGGACTGCGGGTTACGCGATCATTGACGGCGCGCCGTTTTTTTCCGACCACAAACTGGGCCGCTCATTGCAGCCCGAATTCAAGGGCAACTTCGTCAAGGGCACGTTTTTCAAATTCCTCTCCAACACACGCGGTGTGATGCTCGACGACATCCCGAAACTCGCCGGTGGCTGGCTCACGCCGTTTTTTCTGGTGGGATTGATGCTCGGCATCCGCAACCCTGCCACACGGCGGTTGAGGTACTTTCTGCTGATGAGCCTGGGGCTGTTGATCGTGGTCCAGGCTTTGGGCAAGACATCGCTGTGGAACGATTCACCGGTCATCAATTCGGAAAACCTGCTCGTGCTGTTCGTGCCACTGATTCTCGTCTATGGCGTGAGTCTGTTCTTCATCCTTCTGGACCAATTGAACCTGCCGTTCCCGAGACTGCGTTTCGGAGTGATGGGCCTGTTCGCCGCCCTGGTATGTCTGCCGATGATTTTCACCTTCGGACCGCCCCGCGCCAATGCCGTGGCGTATCCGCCATACTTCCCGCCGGTCATCCGGGAGGGCGCAGGGTGGATGACGGAAACGGAGATGATGATGAGCGACATCCCGTGGGCTGTGGCATGGTACGGCGGACGCCAATGCGCATGGCTGACACGTGATTCGCGCGATGAGTTTTTTGCGTTGAACGATTACATCAAACCCGTGCGTGCGGTTTATCTCACGCAGGAGACGATAGACCGGCGGCTTCACTCGCAAATCATCGGACAGGGCAAGGACAACTGGAGCGCCTTCGCGCTGGAAGTGTTGCTGACACGGCAGGTCGCCACGAGTTTCCCCTTGAAACGCGCGTCTGCGCTCTTTCCGTCCGGCCAATTGTTCCTGACCGACAGACAGCGTTGGGAGGACAAACCCGACGAACCGGTCAAACCGCATCTGACACCCGAAACCGGCGAAGAAACGGACGGTCAGAAATCGTCCAGCACCAACCAGCCGGCGCGACTGACGACTCAGTGATGTGATGCAGGAATTGTTCGCGTGCGGCCTACGCCGCGGAACGCAGCCGCGCCACGAACGCCCCGTCCACTCCGTCGTTGAAGGGAATCAGTTCGCGCCGCGATTCCTCCTTGAACGCGGGCTGTTCCTTGAGGAACAGTTCCACCACCTGATGATTCTCCTCCGGTTCGAGGCTGCAAGTGCTGTAGAT
>DAOLDN010000432.1:0-3573 GCA_035327385.1 Verrucomicrobiota bacterium
CCTGATTTCACCCCCGCCGCAGGTCTCCATCGGCGTCCGACGGCTTCCCCGTCGTTGCGGATCCGCGCGACACGAGCGAACCGTTCGCTGCTGCGCTGGATGCGCGCGGCGGAACTGGCCGCGTGGCAGGACGCCGGCAACACGTCGCGACGGGGCATGAGCCTTTTTCCGCGCTGAACCATCCACCCGAACCCACCAACATGAAAACCACGACCAAAATATTGTTTACAGCCCTCGCCGCCGTGCCGCTGGCCGGATTGGTGCTGGCCTCCTCGACAACTCCAAAGCACACCGAAGCCGACCGCATCGCGCGGGGCAAATACCTCGTCGGTTATGGTGATTGCAACGCGTGCCACACGCCTTTGAAGATGGGGGAAAACGGCCCTGAGCCGGACTGGTCAAAGATGCTTTCCGGACATCCCGCCGATGCAAAACTGCCGCCACCGCCGAAACTGGAAGGTTCGCCGTGGTTTGCCGCGACTGCGGGAATGACCGCTTGGGCCGGACCATGGGGTGTGAGTTACGCCGCCAATCTCACGCCGGACACCAACACCGGCATGGGCATCTGGACCGAGGACATGTTCATCCAGGCCATGCGCACCGGAAAACACATGGGCCACGGCCGCACCATTCTCCCGCCCATGCCCTGGCAGAGCATCGGCACGTTGAACGACGAGGATCTCAAGGCCATCTATGCCTACCTGCGGACAATTCCGGCCATCACCAACAACGTGCCCGGCCCGCTGGGGCCGGACGGACTGGCGATGTTTCCGGAATGAAAAAACGAAATGCGAAAATTGAGTGACAAGAAAAATCTGAAGCCGATTCAGCGCCCCAAGTGAATTGCGTCGCGGTGAACGCCGTGTCAGACTCGTGGCCGTCTCATGAAACGTTTGTTCGCACTGGCAGCCTGCGCTCTCGTGGCGCAATTCCACACGTACGCCGCCGACATTCGTCAACTGACTTACACGCCCGCGCCGCCGGACAATCCGCTCAAGGGTTTCATGCCGTACTCCGGAAGCTATACGACGTTTCCCTACAGCCTCGAATGGTTTTATCTGCCGGTGAACTCCGTGATGACCGGCTCAAACCAGTTCAACTGGACGGCTCTTGAAAGCAAGTTGAACGCAATCGCGGCGCGCGGTAATCACGCGATCTTCCGTTTCTATCTCGATTATCCCACGGAAACCACGGGCATTCCGCAGTATCTTCTCAACGCCGGCCTCGTCACGCGCAGTTACAACGATTACGACAACAACGGCGTCAGCGTCAGTCCCGATTACGAGAATCCGCTCCTGCGTTCGGCACTGACCAATTTCATCCATCGCCTCGGCACGCAATATGACGGCGACCCGCGCATCGGATTCATCACCGTCGGTCTGCTGGGTTTCTGGGGTGAGTGGCACACGTATCCGTATTGGGATCCGCCCAACAACTGGTTCGCGTCCGTCGCGGTGCAGGACGAGGTGTTGAACGCGTATCAGACTGCTTTCACAAAGACGCGGTTTCTCCTGCGCCAGCCGCACGGGACAAATCCCGGTTCGCGACCGATGGGTTATCACGACGATTCGTTCGCGTATTCGACGATTGATCCGCCCGAGTGGCATTTTCTCGGAACACTCAAGGCTGCTGGCGAAACCAACAAATGGCGCACACAGCCCATCGGCGGCGAAATCCGTCCCGAAATCCAAAGCTGCCTTTGGGACGCGAACACGTCCGGCTGTCCGATCCCCGCGCAAAACTACAATCAATGCGTGGACATGACCCACGCCACCTGGATGTTGAATCACGAAGCATTCGAGCCGGGCTTCAACGGAACGAAAAAGGACCGCGCCATCGCCGGAGCGCAGCGTCTGGGCTACGAGTTTCACGTCACCAACGTCACATTCGCGGCGCAGGCGGGCACAACGAGCATTGGTGTTGCCCTGCGAAATCGCGGCATTGCGCCGTTTTACCATGACTGGCCCGTCGAACTCGCCGCGTTGCTCGATGACGGGACAATAGTCCGGACGTGGACGACTCCGTGGACATTGCGCGGACTGCTGCCGTCGGCGACGAACACGGTCTGGAGCATCGGCATCACCAACGCACAACTGCCGCAAGGCGTGTTCGCGCTGGCGATGCGTGCGGTGAATCCGTTGACCAACGGCAAGGCGCTGAAGTTTGCGAATGCCACGCAGGACCAGCATCGCAACGGCTGGCTCACGCTGGGCAGGTTTCAGGTCAAGCCACCGCGGCTCGAAGCCGGGTTGCAGGGCGATGGCAGCGTGAAATTGCTCGTGAACGGTTCTCTGCCGTCAGGCGCGGCAATCCAGAAATCGGCGGATTTGCAGGCGTGGAATCTATTCCAGACCAACCTGCCGACGACGAACTGGTTTCACATTCTTCCCACTGCATCACTGACCAACGACGCTTTCTTCCGCCTGGATCTGCCGCCGTTGTAAATTCGTTACCCGCCGGTCTGCGACTCCTTCGGCAATCGCACGGTAAAGGTTGTGCCCTCGTTGGCCGTGCTGTTCACGTCAATCATCCCGCCGTGCGACTCGACGATGGCCTTGGAAATCGCCAGGCCGAGACCGGCATGGCCGGATGATCTCGATTTGTCCGCCCGATAAAACCGCTCGAACACGCGCGGCAAATCCTCCGCTGAAATGCCGATGCCAGTGTCGGTCACGGTCAACTCCACCAGACTCTCTTGTTGTCGCACTGCGACTCGGACGTCGCCGCCCGGCTTGTTGTAAGTGACCGCATTCGTCAGAAGGTTGGTGATGACCTGCGAGATGCGTTCCGCGTCACCGACGCAATGCGTTTCAGACAACTCGCAATGGACCGTCACGCCGCGCTCGTCTGCAAGCGGCTTTACAAGTTCCGCACATTCGCGCGCGACTCGTGCCAGATCGAACGGCATCCGTTTCATCGTTTCCTGACCAGCGTCCAGGCGCGCGAGTTCCAGCAACGACTCGATCAAGCGGCGCATGCGTTGGGCGGCGCGCTGGCAGGATTCGACTGTGTCGCGATATTCGGCTGCGGTGCGTTCGCGGTTGAGCGTGGTCTGTGTCTGCGTGAGCATCACCGAAACCGGTGTGCGCAATTCATGCGCGGCGTCCGAAGTGAACTGGCGCTGTTGAGCGAACGCGGATTCCAGCCGCGAGAACGTCGAATTCAGGACGCCCGCAAGCTGGCCCAGTTCACTCTTGGTGTCGTGTGTGTTGATCCGTTGCGAGAGATCGCCCGTGGCGATCTTCGCCGCCGTGTCGCTGATGGCTTCGATGGGGCGCATGGTCGTGGTGGCGATCCACCAGCCGCCGGCCAGTCCGAGCGCGAGGATCGCGCCGCCAATGGCGACAAGCCGGAGCGCTGTGATTTTCATTTCGCGCAGTTCCGGCAGAAGCGACCGGCCGACGATGATCGTTTCGCCGCGCGGCAGTGTCAGCGTGACTTCCCTGTAATGATCGCGGGTTTGCGGCGGGTTGCGATCACGCAGTCGCCCAGCAGGCGGAGACTGTGGCGGCATGTTTTCGCCCCCGGGGCGGGCGGGCCGCCATCGCGGGTTGGGGGGGCGGGGCGCAGCTT
>DAOLDN010000433.1:0-3553 GCA_035327385.1 Verrucomicrobiota bacterium
CCCGATTCCGTTTCCAACCGCCTCGACCTCGCGAATTGCGCCCTCACATTCGGTGACGAACAACTCGCCACAAGAACGTTGCGCGCCATCGAGCCTGCCCATCGCAACACAGCTGCGTTTCACCAACTGGCTGCAATGGCCGCGGTGGCCTCCCGCGAACTGTCGCTGGCCGAAGCTCACTTCACCGAGGCCGCACGCCTCGACCCCGACAATCCAACCCTCCAGTTCAACCTTGCGGTCATCCAACTTCAGGCGACCAACACTTCGACCGTCGCGCAGGCAGTCCAGAAGCTGGAATCGCTTCGCAACGATCCCACCCACGGTCACGACGCGTTGCGCCATCTAGTCATGGCCGCAATCCACGGCAAGGATGCCAGCCACGCCGTTCGACTGAGCCGTGAACTGGTGCAATCGCCGGCCTGCACCCTGGACGACCATCTTCTGCGACTGGGCGCGTTGCTGGAGGCGCACGACCCGGGTTACACGAACAGTCTGGCGGAATTGCAGGTTTCGTGCGCGACCAATGCGGCCACGGTCAACGCACTGGCGGCCTGGCTCATCAGCCGCGACCTTGCCGACGACGCGGCGCGCTGGCTCGACAATCTTCCAGACGGAATCAAGGGCGAACGCCCCGTGACGCTCGCCCGTGCCGACGCCTACATCGCCATGCGCGACTGGACGGAGATGCAGACCGCGTTGCGGGCGCAAAAGTGGGACGACGTGGATTTCCTTCGCCTGGCGATGCTGTCCCGCGCTTGCCGGGAGCAGAATCAGGATTTCGCGGCTCAAAGCGAATGGCTCGCGGCGGTGCAATCCGTTTCCGCCCGCCCGCGTGCCCTCGCCGCGCTGGCCACCATGGCCGCGCGCTGGGGTTGGGAGAAGGAACAGGAGGACCTCTTGTGGACCATCGTCACGAAATTTCCCGCCGAACGCTGGGCGCTGCAGTCGCTTGACCAGATTTACACCCGCGCCAGCAACACGCGCGGCATGCACAAAGTCTATTCCATCGTCGTCAACTACAACCCGGACGACATCATTGCCAAGAACAATCTCGCCGCCGTTTCCCTGTTGTTGAACATGCCATTGCCCCGCGCCTTCGAACTGGCCAATGAGGCCTATGCGCGCCAGCCATCCAACGCTTCGTTCGCTTCCACGCTCGCCTTCGCGCTCCACCTTCAGGGAAAAACCGCCGACGGCGTCGCAATTCTCGAGACTTTGAGGCCCGCGCAACTGGACCATCCCAACGTGGCGCTCTACTACGGCGCGTTGCTGGCGGCCATGGATCCGCCTCAAAAGGACAAGGCGCAAAAGTATCTGGACCTGGCCGCGAACGGAAAACTGCTGCCGGAGGAGAAAGCGTTGCTGGATGAAGCACGCCGGAAGTTGTAGCCTCACGCCAAGGACCGGATGAAAAAATACTGGCACGTCATCGGCATCGGCGTTCAGAACAACCTCACCTACCGGTTCAATTACCTCACGCGAACGCTGTTCGGTTTCATCCCGTTGACCGCCGTTTTGCTGTTGTGGAAGACAATCTTTGCCGGAAAGGGCGACGCCGGCACTGTGGCCACTTACACGCTGGCGCAGATGATCTCGTATTATCTCATCGTCACCGTGGTGGACGCCCTCACGGCGGTCAACGAGGACGACTGGCAGATCGCCTCCGATATCAAGGACGGAAACATCAGCCAGTTCCTGCTCAAGCCCGTGGATTACCTCTGGTTCAGGCTCTGTCTGTTCTTCTCAGGCCGGTTCACTTACATGATGGTTGCGTTCCTCCCGCTGTTGTTGCTCATCCTTTACCTGCGTGAATACTTCGTGCTGCCACCGGACCTGGGAACTTTTTTTGTTTTTTTGCTGTCGCTGATGATGACGGCGTTGTTGCAGTTCTTCATGTCCTACATGATGGCCATGCTTGCGTTCTGGGTGCTGGAAGTGTCCACCTTCATCTTCATCCTCTACGCCTTCGAATACATCGCCAGTGGTCACATGTTCCCGCTGGACATCCTGCCGCCGGCGATTGAAAGGCTGCTGTTTTTCACGCCGTTCCCGTATCAACTCTATTTTCCCGTCGGCATTTACATGGGCAAGGTGACGGGCGCGGAACTTTTCCGCGGACTTGCCACGCAACTGGGCTGGGTGGTGCTCGCCTATGGGCTTGCGCGATTCGCCTGGGCGCGTGGCATCCGCCGTTACTCGGCCGTCGGAGGTTGAACATGAGTCGCGAATCCACAGTCCACAGTCCGCAACCCGGCGATGCTCCGGATCCGGTTCACGCAACACGCAATACGCAACACGTCCCTTCGGTCCGTCGCTACGCCTCCATCTATGCCGCATTGTGGAAAAACTCCGTCACCCGCGAAATGATCTTCAAGGGCAACTTCCTCCTGTGGATCGTGGTCGAAGCCCTTTGGTTCGGACTCCAACTGGGTTTCATAGGCGTTCTGTATCTTCACACCGAAGCGATCGGCACATGGACAAAATGGGAGGTCGTCCTGCTCGTCGGCGCAAGCCACTTCATCCAGCAGGTATTCCAGGCGTTCTTTCTCGTGAATTGTTCCAACCTTTCCGAACTCGTCCGCACGGGAAAGCTCGACTTCCTCCTCCTGCTGCCAGTCAACACACGCTTCGTTGTGTCGCTGCGACAAGTGGACCTCGGCGGCTTCGTCAATGCCTCCTTCGCCGCCGCCGTCATGTTCTATGCCGCCGTGCAAATGCAACTCGTCCCGAACGCCGCCCAGATACTGGGTTTCATTGCGCTGTGCGTCGTGGGCATTTTCATCCACTACTCCCTCATGTTCGCGCTGGCGTCCGTCTGCTTCTGGACTGTCCGCGCCCAGGGTATTGTTTGGGGCTACTACAACCTCTTTCAAATCGCACGCATGCCCGATGACGCCTTCAAGGGACTTTTCCGCGCCGTGTTCACCTTCGTCATGCCAATGCTCCTCGTCTCCAACGTCCCCGTCCGATTGCTCGCCCAAAAACTGACCGAGGCCGGCCCGGTCCTGCTGCTGTTGGTGATGGCCATCGCCTGTGCCGCGCTCTCCGAGTGGTTCTGGCGGCTCTCACTCAAACGATACACCAGTGCCAGTTCCTGAATGGCTGGAGTCGTGTGACCGTGCTAATCGAACATCTTGCCGGGATTCAGAATCCCGTTGGGGTCAATGACGCGACGGAATTGGCGCAGCAGCTGAAGTTGCGTCTCGCCGGCAAACGCGGGCAGAAACGCTTTCTTCGCCAGTCCGACTCCGTGTTCGCCGGTGATGGTGCCGCCCAGTCGGATGGCTTCGTGAAAGATTTCTTTCGCCGCTTCCTCGACCCGGTGCATTTCCTCCGCGTTGCGTTCATCCGTGAGGAATGTCGGATGCAGATTGCCGTCGCCCATGTGACCGAACGTGCCGACCCTGAGATTGTGTTTCTTCGCCGTGGTTTCCACGAAACGGATCATCTTCGCCAGTTCACTGCGCGGCACGGTGGCGTCTTCAAGGATCGTCGTCGGAGCCAGCCGCGCCAGCGCCGAGAAGGCGCTGCGCCGTGCGGTGGCAAGCTTCGT
>DAOLDN010000434.1:0-3547 GCA_035327385.1 Verrucomicrobiota bacterium
CCTATCACGAAACACTAGCGAGGTGTTCGACAATCACAGCCACGGTTGGCAGGACTGGTTGCCGTTGCGCGTGACCAATGGCGTCGGTTACTTCCAATTCACCAACCGCACTCCCGGCAAAGTGACGCTAAGCGCCAACGGCTATCGCGAAGAACGCGAAGTCACCGCGCCAATCGAGAACTGGACCGTGGAACTCAGCGACGTTCGGGAAACTGAAGCCGCCCTGCTTCCAAAGCGCGAAGTGATTTTCCGTTTCGCGCATCCGTCCGGTGTTCCGCCACGCGGAACTGTGTCGGTGACGCTGCCTTACAGTCTCGACCGAAACAATCTCACGTCGCACAACGTCGAAATGCAGATCACCAACAATGAGGTGCGCGTGGACGTCGCAATCGGCGGAACGACTCGCATCGAGCCGAAGCGCACCGTTGGTTACTGGTTCAAATCCGTGGACTATTTCACGGTGAGCAACGGCGTCGGGCCACTGGTTCTGGAGATACCGTGCATCCCGGCCGGTGCGATCTATGCCAGTGCCCGCAACGCCAACGGCACACCGGCTGGCGGACTTCTGTTTGGTGTAAGGGAATTGAAGCCCGCGCCGGACCGTAAGGACATGGGCTCGCTGGACAGCGGCAGCGACAGTTTTTCCGGCAACGCGCCGCGAACGTGGGTATCCGGACCGCTGCCACTGGGCGGGACGTATCAGGTCCATGCCTGGCGCGGCAATTCGTTCAGCGTCAGCAAACCCATCACACTCACGGAGGCAAACCCGGACGCGGAAATCGAACTGCAATTCCCGGCGGACGAGACATTCGTTGGCGTGGTGCTGGATTCCAACGGCAACCCCGTGCGAAACGCGGAATTGGAGGCGACGTTCTCGCTGTCCAACGGACACGGCTTCGGACTGAGATCCGCCTTCACGGACGGACGCGGCGAATTCCGGCTGGAAAACACGACGCGAGGCGTGGGCGATTATTTCGTTCAAGTCAACGCGCCGAATCAAATGGCCGAGCGCGTGAAGCTGGAGTTCGGTTCGCAGCCTCAGACGATCCGGCTCAAACGCGGCCACACGCTCGCGGGTCGCGTCGTCGAGGCCGACACCGGTCTCGTCGTTCCCGACGTGGAAGTGCGGGCGTCCGATTTCGAACACTACAAACTGCCGATGCTCAAGACGCGCACGGACGCCAATGGCCGGTTCGAGTTCACGTCGCTCGGAGACACGGAATACAGATTTTACGTTGAAGCGGGACAGATGATGGACAACCGGCAATACCGCGCCGACGGCAGCACCAACCTGACATTGACGGTGAAACTCTATGAGTGGAGCAAGGCGAGGCCGAAGCGATTGGTCTCGCTGACAAGCGCGCATGTCAGCGATGAAGAACCGGGAGTGCCAAACAAACAAGGAACACCCGCCTCAAGCGATCCTCTCATTCGCATGAATGTGATTCGCGCCAACGATGGCCGTCGGGCCATTGCTAACAAACTCGACAACATTAAAGTGAACTCCATCTCTTTGGATGGCGTGACACTGAGAGACGCCTTAAGCGCATTAAGCGACGAATCCAAGACACGCGATCCAAGCGGAGAGGGAGTCAATTTCACATTCATCGCAGGCTCTACCCCGATGATTGATCCGAATACAGGGCTGCCGGTTGACGTGAGTCTCCTGCCAATCACCATCAAACCAGCGATGACAGACGCGCGGTTGGTGGATGTGCTGGATGCCATCGTGCAAGTCGCACCAACGCCCGTCCGCTATTCCATTAAAACCAATGCTGTTGCGTTTTTCGCGTCTTCCGCTAATCCGCCCGATCCGCTCTACACCCGCACCTTCAAGGTAAATACAAACGGGCTGTATCGAATGTTGAATGAACGAGCCGGGGCACAAGGAACGTTGGCTTCAACGAACGTCTCAACCCGCATCCACGGCCTGTTCTCGAGCATCGGAGTCGAATTGCAGGCGCCAAAAGCCATGTATTTCAGTGACGGCAAAGGGATGTTGCTCGTTCGGGCCGGTCTGAAGGATTTGGACGCGATTGAGGGACTGCTGCAAGTCATCAACGACACTCCGCCGCAGGTCAACATCAAGGTGAAGCTCGTAGTAATGCCGGACGAATTCGTCAATGCGTTCTACTCGCAATGGATTGGAACGAACCGCCCCTCCGCTCCCGGCAGGCTCGGTGTTATGACCAAACTGCAATTCCAAAAGACCATGGCATCATTCGAGAAGCAGGACGTGGATATCGTCACCACCACGGAAGTCACGACCTTGAGCGGACGTCAGGCGCAGATTCAGATTGTTGACATCAGAACCATCGTCAACGGTGTGACCGCCGTAGTGACCAACGGGCAGACCAATTTCATGTATCAAACGCAAGAATCCCCGGTTGGAACGGTGATGGATGTCATTCCCTACGTTGCCGCCGACGGCTACACGATTCAATTGACCGCAATTCCCACTGTGACCGAGTTCCTGGGCTACGACAACCCACGAGCATTCATTGGCCAAGCTGCAAATAATCCGCTCAACAACGCACAGCCGCCCCTGCCCCGTTTTCGAGTCCGGCAAGTCACCACTTCCGCCGCCGTCTGGGACGGACAAACCCTCGTGCTCGGCAATTTCCCCGATCAAATCGTGACCCGCAAACCAGACGGCAGCACGGACACAAAACCGTTCACCGACAATCAAAACAAGCAACTGTTCGTGTTTCTGACTCCTACGCTTGTTGACTCGGCGGGAAATCGTGTTCACGCAAACGAAGAAAGCCGCGACCTAGTTCCAGTCCAGGCTAAATAACCGGTTCATCGCATCACAGCCGACCTCCGGGTAAAAGCGCCAGAGGGCTGGCGTTTATCCTCCGTAGCAGTTAGCAGTTACTGCGGAGGACGGGCACTCCAAGACGCTCCGCGTTCATCCCACCTCACCGTGCCGCGCGTCAGCGTCCTGGAGTGCGGTGGCCCTTCACCGCTTTTCCCAAGAGCAACCCGACACACAACCTGATGTTCCTCGCGTTGCTCATTCGGGTTTCGATATTCGTCATTCGGACTTCATTCGCACCCCTATTCCCGTCTTGGCGTTTGAGGCGTTTCAATCTATTTTGCCGGCCAGCGGATGGCGAATGAACAACTATTGGCCGTGGCAATCGTAATCGTCTCCGCCGGGGCGAGTTTCTTCTTCGCGCTGGCGGAAACGGCTCTTTTCTCGCTCGGCAAATGGCAGGTGCGCCAGCTCGCCGAACGCGGCAGGCGCGGCGCCGTTGCCGCCAATCTTCTGACCGACCCCCAAAGCCTTCTGGCCACCATGGTGCTGGGCAACACGTTCGCCATGGCCGCCATGCTGGCCACCGCGCTCTGGATGGCGCTCGAAGGTCACTGGCAACCGACGCTCACGGTGTTCGGTCTGTTCGCGCTGGCGCTGGTCGGCTGCGAGGTGTTTCCCAAAACGCTCGCCGTGCG
Organism: Verrucomicrobiota bacterium; assembly: GCA_035327385.1. Lineage (GTDB taxonomy): Bacteria > Verrucomicrobiota > Verrucomicrobiia > Limisphaerales > JADLHS01 > DAOLDN01. The sequence continues at coordinate 3,457 of DAOLDN010000434.1, forward strand.
CAGTCCCGAATCCTGGGCGTTGCGGGCCGCCTTCCCGTTGCTCGTCCTGGAGAAGCTCTCCACGCCCCTGCGCCGCATCGCTCAGGCTGCC
>DAOLDN010000435.1:0-3531 GCA_035327385.1 Verrucomicrobiota bacterium
AGACAATGAACAAAAAGTCTATGACGCGCTCGACAACGAGGAACGCACCATTGATGAGGTCATCCGCAAGAGCGGCCTGCCGAGTTCCGCGGTGTTCGTGGCACTGTTGAGCCTGGAGATGAAACGCGTCATCAAGCAACTGCCGGGGAAGTTGTTCATCAGGAATCGTTGAGTCGGGCCGCCCGGAAACGATAATTCTTTCGCAGCCTGAAATTGCCGCTTGTCACGACGGGAGCGGATGTCATCTTACGCCGACACAATCCTTGAGATGAACAAGTTGCCGTATCCACGCCTCAGATGCCTGTGTCTGCTCCTGGTCGTCCTCTCACTGCAATCGCTCGTTCATGCCATCCCCTCGTTCTCCGGTGCGGAAGGCTGGGGCGCGATTGCAACAGGCGGACGCGGCGGTAGTGTCGTTCACGTCACCAATCTCAATGATTCCGGCCCGGGCAGTTTTCGCGCTGCGCTGGAAGCCGCCGGACCGCGAACCGTTGTCTTCGACGTTTCTGGCATCATCACGTTGAACACCGAAATCAGCGTCACCAACGGCAATCTCACCATCGCAGGCGAAACCGCGCCCGGCGATGGCGTCATCATTGCCGGCGAAACGGTCAGCATGGACACCACGAACATCATCGTCCGCTACATGCGTTTCCGTCGCGGCACGACTGCGCGCGAGGATGACTCGTTCGGGCCGGACCGCACGCCCGGCAACATCATCATTGACCACGTTTCCGCCAGTTGGGGTTACGACGAAAACATCTCCATCTATCGCAACAAGAACACGGCGGGCAATGTGATTCCCACCCACAACGTCACCATCCAGTGGACGATCAGTTCCGAAGCGCTCAACCTGCCTTCGCCGGACCATCCTTTCGGGCATGCGTTCGGCTCGACGCTCGGCGGCAAGGGCGTCAACTATCATCACAATCTCTGGGCCTGTAACACGGGGCGAAATCCCAGCCTGTCGTTCTCGCACTTCATTGATTTCCGCAACAACGTGCTCTTCAACTGGCAGCATCGCAGCATGGACGGCGCGGGGCCGGAGGCGCACGTCAACGTCATCAACAACTACTACAAACCCGGACCGGCCACCGGCAGGGCGAACAACGCGCTCGAAACGCCAATCCCCGAGTTGAAGGTCCGCATCGTCGAGCCGGAGATACGGCAGGGCGTCAGCTATGGCGGCGTCGGATGGTGGTTTGTTCAGGGCAACGTTGTCGAAGGCTACACCAACGTCACCGCTGACAACTGGGAAGGCTTGGATGAAGTTGCACCAGGCGTGTTCGCCACCGGCGTGCAGTTCGAGCAACCGTTCCCTGTTGCCTGGGCGCGGGTTCTCTCGCCACACACCAATCTCAACAATCCCGGTCCGTATCCGTTCACGTTTCCCGACCCTCGGGATCCGTTCGACACAATCATTCCTCCACTGCCGCGCGTCGCCACGCAAACGGCGCAGGACGCGCTCCAATCCGTTCTGTCCGGTGCGGGAGCAACTCTGCCTGTGCGCGACGCCGTGGATCTGCGGGTTGCGACAATGGTTGCCTCAGGCATCGCCACCAACGGGCCCAAGACAAATGGCATCGTCAATCTGCCCTCGGATGTCGGTGGTTATCCGGCCATCACGGTCGTCAGTCGCGCGGCGGATTGGGACACTGACGGCGATGGCATGCCAGACCACTGGGAACTGGAACATGGCCTTGACCCAAACGACGCCGCTGACCGCAATGATGATTTTGACAACGATGGCTACACGAATCTTCAGGACTACCTGAACGAGCTGGGCGCGTTCGCCGCGGTGCAGGCGATTCATTGGGACGGCGAAACCAACAATCGCTATGCACAGATTGAAAACTGGGACATCGCCTTCCAGCCCTCGCGATTCGACACGGCCATCATCAGCAACGCAATCGTGTGGGTGGATGCAATCGGGCAGGATGCCGGCACTCTTCAGCTCGTCGCCAACACCACGCTGAACATCACCAACGGCTGGCTGAAGATCGCGGACAGCTTGATCATTGAGAGCAATTGCACCGCAGCAGTCAGTCTCACGGGCCGGCTGAATGTGGCTGGCAGCATCGTCAACAACGGCACGCTACGGCTGACAGGTGCGGCAACAATGAGTGTGGACGGAGCGCTGACGAACAATGGAATTCTGGACATCATGTCATGGAACGGCTCGTTGCCCGCCGAGTTTGTGAACAACGGCACCTTGCTGGACCGAAGGGCGATCCGCGTGGATTCTGTCGCGGTGGACGCAGCAGGTTTTCAGGCGACGATTCAAGGTTATGCCGGCCACAATTATCAACTGCAATTACATGACGATTCATTGAACGGAAACTGGACGAAGATCGGCGGAGTTATCACGGGAACGAATGCGCCGATTACGCTGACCCATCCAGGCGGCACGGCGGCAGGGCGGCGCTTTTACCGTGTCGCAGTGGACTGATCGGCGTCTCTCAAAAGTGCTGGCAGATTTTATTCGGTGTCCGAGGCGTGGCTGATTACACTTGAACCAACCTATGACAGAAAAAATTGGATTCATTGGCGTCGGGCGCATGGGTGCAAACATGGCGCGCCGGCTGAAAGATTGCGGTTTCACCATCGCTGCCGTCCATGATGTGAATACAGCTGGCGCACAAACGCTGGCGGAGGAACTGGGCTGTGTTGCGGCGGACCAGTTGAAAGTCGTCACCGCGTTGTCGGACATCGTCATCACCGTGGTCACCGACGACAAGGCGATGAAGCACATCTACAGCAAGGGCCTGTTGAGCCGTGCGAAGGGGAAGTTGTTCATCAATTGCGCCACCGTCTCGCCTGCGATGCACCAATGGGTGGCGGAAAAATGCGAGAGCAAAGGCGCTCAATCGCTGGAGGCGTGCATGGCATCGAGCATCACGCAGGCTCGCGAAGGAACGTTGTATCTGATGTGCGGCGGCAGGGAGGAGGCATTTGAGCGCGCCAAACCAATCTTGGAAAAGTTGAGTGCGACGTTGCGTTACATCGGTTCTGCGGGCAAAGCCGCCGAGGTGAAGGCTCTGGTCAACATGGTCATGAACATCAACACCGCGGGCCTTGCGGAAGGCCTGGCGCTGGGTAATGCGCTGGGATTGGATCTGACCATGTTGCGCGAGGTGTTTTCGCAGACGGGCGCAAACTCCCGCGTGCTTCAGACTGATGGTGAAGACATGCAGAACCGCGAACACTCCTGTTTCTTCTCGGCGGCGCACGCTGCGAAGGATTCCGGCATCGCGTTGAAGCTCGCAAAAGAGCAGGGGATGAACCTGCCGCTGGCCGTTGCCACAAAGAAACAATACGACCGCATGGTGAAGGAAGGTTTGGGCGAACTCGACAAATCCGGCGTTGCCGAACTGACGTTCAAGGGCAGAGGTCATTGAAAGGCCGCGCCGCCCGAGTCAGGGAAACTTTTCCAACAGGTTCACGAGTTCCTGCGGTTTCGACCATTGGACATTGTGATCCCCTTCCATGATCTGCACCGTCCAGCCGCGACTTTTGGCACGCTCGTAGAAT
>DAOLDN010000436.1:0-3520 GCA_035327385.1 Verrucomicrobiota bacterium
CGCAGTCCAGGACGCTGGCGCGCAGTTCGACATCACCAAGTCTTTCCGCGGCTACGGATTGCAAACCGCTCTATACCGAATCCATGCAGACAAATGGGATCAAAAAAAACGCAGAGACGTTGAGAACGCGGAGAGACGCAAAGACATTTTGTGTTTTGGACGGATCACCGAACGGTGCGTTGTCGGCAACCTCCATTCCGCTGCGTTTCTCTCTATGCGGACTTCGCGCCTCCGCGTTGATCCCCTCCGGCTTCAACGGCATTTGTTCGGCTCAGAGGCGTCAAAAGAAAAGCCACGGAACAAGTCCGTGGCTCTTGATAAGGGTTGGCTTTGAGAATCGTTTACTCGGCTTTGGCAGCCTTGGGTGACTTGCCCGACTTCGCGGTTTTAGGAGCTTTCTCGGCCTTCGCCGGTTCGGCGGCTTCAGTCTTTGAAGGACGGCGTCCCCGTTTCTCGGTCTTGACCTCTTCCTTCGCGGGCACGGCTGCGGGAGCTTCGGCAGGCGCGGCCAACGGAGTGCTGCTCTGGACTCGAACCTTGAGCGTGCCTTTGACTTCGGCGTGCAGGTGCAGTTCGACTTCGTGTTCGCCGAGCGCTTTGATCGGGTGATCGAGATGAATCTTGCGTTTGTCGAGCGTCACGTCGAATTGGTGCTTGAGTTCGTCGGCAATCATGCCGGCGGTCACCGTGCCGAACAATTTGCCGTCCTCGCCGGTCTTGACGGTGACGACGCAAACGAGGCTGGAAAGACCCTTGGCGAGTTCGCTCATGGTGTTGAACTCGTGGGCCTCACGTTCGGCGCGACGTTTGCGCAACGCGTCAATCTGCCGTTTGTTGGCCTGCGTCAGCGGGATGGCGAGACGTTGCGGGAACAGATAGTTGCGCGCGTAGCCGGCGGCGACCTTCACCTGGTCGGATTCGCCGCCAAGGCCGACGATGTTGTGAGTGAGAATGACTTCGGTCTTCATAAAACGTATTGCGTGTTGCGTGTTGCTTAAAATCAGAATGGAACGTCGTCGCTTTCGGGCGGGGCGTCGCCTTCGATTGGCTCGGCGGCGGGAGCGGCAGCATTCGATGCTGCGGGACGGGTAGGACGTTGGGCAGCGGGTGCGCCTTCGCCTCCGGCTGTTGGACTTCCTAGAAATTGCACAGTCTCGGCGACAACTCCAAGTTTGCTCTTCTTCTGTCCGGTTTGCTTGTCGTCCCATTGATCCAGCCGGAGGCGGCCTTCGATGAGGATCGGTCGGCCCTTGCGCATGTATTGGCCGACGTTCTCGGCGGTGCGGCCAAAAACGTCCACATCTACAAAAGTCACTTCTTCCTTCTTCTCGCCGGTTTCGCTGGTCCAGACGCGGTTGACTGCCAGGCCGATCTTGGCGATGGCTGTTCCCTTGGGGGTGTAACGCAATTCGGGATCGCGCGTCAGATTTCCGACAAGGATGACTTTGTTGAAACTGGCCATGTGGCCTCCGGGGTTGTGCGATTGTTATTTCGCGGGCTTGGGTTCGGGTGACTGGCTGATGAGGACACGGAAAATCTCGTCGTTCAACGCCAGTTTGGTGCGCAACGGAGCGATTGCGGCGGGCGCGGCATTGAAGATGACGTTCACGTAGAAGCCGGCGCTGTGCCGCTTGTCGGCCACGCGGGTGAAACTCTTGCGGTCCATCTTCTGGACGGTTTCAACCTTGCCGCCGCCGGCGGTGATCTCGGAAGAGATGCTGTCAATGACATCCTTGATGCCCTCTTCCTTGCCTGATGTGTTCAAGATGAACAGACCTTCGTATCGTTTCACTTCTGTTGTCCTTCGCTGTCGGAATCCACTGCGGTTCCGTTAAACTGGTTCATTGCCTTTTGTACCCCGGCGTCCAGCCAGCATTCCATCTGGTCGGCCGCCGCCGTTAAAACTGTCTCCATCACCGACGCCTCGGCCTTGTTGAACCTGCCGAGAACGTGGTTCGTGATTTCACGAGCGCCGTCTTTTCGTCCAATCCCGATCCGTAACCTCGCGAACTCCCGCGTGCCCAAATGCTGCTCGATGGACTCCAAACCGTGATGCCCGCCGCTGCTGCCCTGCGGTCGCAACCGCAACTGCCCCAGCGGCAAATCCGCGTCGTCCACTACGACGACCAGTCGCGTATGGTCAACGCGATAAAAATCCATCATCACCCGGACCGCCTCGCCACTGGCGTTCATATACGTCTGCGGCTGGCACAACAAAACGCGGCGTCCGTTGCGGTCCACGCGCGCCACCCGCGATTGAAACTTTTTTTCCGCGTTCCATGTCGCGCGCCAGCGGGCCGCGAGTGTTTCCACAAGCAAAAACCCGGCGTTGTGGCGCGTTCGCGAGTAATCCTCGCCGGGATTTCCCAAACCCACGATGAGATGCGCTGGCTCCATGCGGGGGATTGGATGGACGGCTCCGCGTCAACGGAGCCGTCCGTGAGACTATTTCTTCTTTTCTGCCGGAGCCGCAGCGGCCTTCTTGTCCGCAGCGGGCGCAGCCTTGGCATCGGCCTTGTCGCCAGCCTTCGCGGGCGCGGCACCTTCCGCTCCTTCTTCCTTCTTCTCTTTGATCATTTCCACGTCGCCGGCAGCGGGTGCGGCCTCGGTGGCTGCGGCTTCCTCGGCTTCGGTGCGAGGCAACGCGCAGGAGACGACAGGGGCGCTTTTTTGTCCGAGGATTTCGACGCCGACAGGCGGCTGGATGTCGCCGATATGAATGACCTTGCCCAGTGCGAGCGTGGTGACGTCAATGACGATTTGCTCGGGCAAATCCTTCGGAAGAGCGCGGACCTTGAGTTTGAAGAGGACGTGTTCGAGAACGCCGCCGCCAGTCTTGACGCCTTCGGCTTCGCCGGAGGTTTCGACGGGCACTGACAGGGTGACTTTCTCGTTTTCGTTGACCTCGTGAAAATCCACGTGGAGCACCTTGCCGTTGAGCGGGTGGTGTTGGACCTCCTGCACCAGCGCCAGGCGCTTGGGTTTGCTGTCGTCCTTGACCGCCAGGTCAATGAGCAAGTTTTCGGAAACGGAGTGATGGATCAAATCTTCGATTTCCTTGGCGTTGATTTCCAGCGGTTGTGGCTTGGTTTCGCGTCCGTAAATGACGGCGGGAATGCGGCCCTGTGAACGAAGTTTCTTCGCCGCGGCGCGGCGGGTTTGTGAACGCGGAAACGCGTTTAATGCGACTGATTTCATGTTTTAAGTCTATCTTCGGACGGCCAAATTGACCTTCAACTGGTCCGTCCGCCTTTGAACTCAAAGAGCGAGTTCACCGACGAATTACTGTGAATCCGTTTGATGGCTTCGCCCAAAAGCCCGGCAACCGACAGCGTCGTAACTTTGACGCCGTCAATCGCAGGGCGCGAGACGGTATCAGTTGTTATCAGTTCGTCAATCACTGATTTTCGCAATCTTTCGATGCCTGTGTCGTTCAAAATGGCGTGTGAAACGCAGGCCAGAACCTGTTTCGCTCCCTTTTTCTTGAGGATTGCGGCGGCCATCGTCCACCCGCCCCCCG
>DAOLDN010000437.1:0-3519 GCA_035327385.1 Verrucomicrobiota bacterium
GAAAGACAAATCTTTTGCCAGGGCCATGAGCCAGATCGCGAAACAAGCGGAAGCCGAACAGGAGGCCGAAGCCAAAACGCAGCGTCGGCGCGAAATCGTGGCGACCGTCCGCAAGGTCTTCATGTTTGTCCTCGGCGCATCCGTGTTGGGGGCGGGCATTTTTTATCGCGCCGAACTTCAGGGCTATTTCGACGAGAAGTTTGCCAGCTCCACCGACGTGGTTGACAGCGAAACCTCGGAGGCCCTGCAAAGCATCCAGGCCAACGCGAACAAACGCGACACCGCGCTCGAAGAACTGACAAAGTGAACGCGCGGCCGCGTTTTACCGGAACCAACTGATTTTTCTGATTTTTCTGTTGCAGGCGGGCGGACCGGACAGCAAAGTTTCCGCCCGTGATAGCAAAGGCTAAAGCCTCCGTCTGGATTGCCTGCTTCTCCGTTTCCGCAGCGCTGGCGGGTGACCTGCCAAAATCCGTGCGTTGCGGATGGTATCTTTGGGATCCCTACCAATACACCGTCGAAAAACACGACATCAGGCAGTTGACCGGCCTGGATGTCCAACTCGTACGCGCAGCGTTTCAACGCATGGGTTGCGATGTCATCTACGACGAGGTCGGCTGGGCACAGCACCAACGCGACATCAGCACCGGAGCGCGCGACATTGCGGCGGGCGCGTTTCAAAACGCCGAGCGGGCATCATACGCGCACTACTCCGACGCCTACCGGACGGAAACAGACATCGTCTATGTGCGAAAACAGGATGCCGGACGCTGGCGTTTCGAGAACGTGGATCAACTGCTGAAACAGTGGAGCGAACAGAAGGTCACAATCGGCATCATTGACGGATTCTATTACGGGCCGGCCATCATGGCTTACATCAACGACCCGGAAAACGCGTCGCGGATCGTGCGTGTCGGGAATGACGTCGCCAATTTCCAAAACCTCATCGCTGGCAAAACGGACGCGTTTGTCATTGATAGACTGGTGGGCGCGACACTGGCGTGGCGTCACGGTTGGCAGACCCATGTGACGGAACTGTCCCCGCCCGTCTTTACGGAGACGATCCACGTCATTTTCAGCAAGCATACCATGTCGCCCGAAGTGGTCGCCGCGTTCAACCGGAGCATGCAGTCGTTGCGCGACAGCGGCGAATACAACCGCATCGTTCGCGAGTATCTGCTACCTGTGCTGCTGGGAGTGACGCTGGGTCACAGTTGGTTTTTTCTGGTGGACATCATCGGCACGATTGCGTTTGCCGTGTCGGGGGTGCTGCTGGCCCGCCAGGGGCGTTATAGTTTGTTCGGGGCGTTTGTGCTGGCGGCGCTGCCGGCCGTGGGAGGCGGACTGATGCGCGACATCATCGTCAATCGCGAAACTCCCGCCGTTCTGCGGACTCCCGCCTATCTGTTCACCGTCATTCTCACCGTCTTGGTTTGTTTCCTGTTGTTCCGTCTGGCGGCGCTCTGGCGCGGCAGGTTCTCGGGTGAATCGGAATCAGCCGTTGCCGACAAACTGCTGGTGGGCCGCATCAGCAACAACACGGCAGTGGCCTTCTTCGACGCGCTCGGCCTGGCCGCGTTCACAGTCGTCGGCGTCATCGTCGCCGTGGAAGCGCGCTGCCAGCCGTTGTGGCTTTGGGGGCCGTTGATGGGCGCATTCACGGGAGCGGGCGGAGGCATTCTGCGCGACGTCATCCGCGCCGACGCCGACAATCCCGGATTGAAGGGTGCGTTTTACGCGGAAGTGGCGCTGATCTGGGGATTGATATTTTCGTTGTTCCTCATCTGGTTCGCCAACTCGCTGAACTACCACCTCACGCACATCACCCTGGCCGTCACCGCTACGATCATCGGCGGATTGCTCACCAGGATGGTCGTGTTCCACTTCAAGATCAAAAGTCCCATGTATTGACTTGGGCAATGTCCGCTCAAAAACATTTCCTCGCTTCCCCCGCCCGGTTCTGGTTTGATGTCGGCACGCGACGGTTCAATCCGTCGCGAACTGTTTACAAGCCATGAACGTATTACCGACTGTCCTGCTCAAGCCGGGTGAAGCCGACCGCATCGTCGCGGGCCATCCCTGGGTCTATCATTCCTCCATCCTGCGCATGACCGCGCAAGCCGGCGACGGCGAACTGGTCCAGGTGAAGGACCACCGCCAGCGGCTGCTGGGCACGGGTTTCTATAATTCACGCTCCAAAATCAACGTCCGTCTGCTCGACCGCGAACGCGTGGACATGGACGCAAAGTTCTTCGAGGAACGCATCTGCGCCGCGCTCGATGTGCGCACGCGTCATCTTCCAAACGTCACATCTTTCCGCGTCGTCAACGCCGAAAGCGATTTTCTCAGCGGCCTCATCGTGGACAAATACGAGGACGTGCTGGCAATTCAGATCTCCGCGCTCGGAATGGAAAAGCGCAAATCGCTCATCATCGCGGCGCTGCAAAAAATCTTTTCGCCACGCGCCATCGTTGAACGCAGCGACGTGGCGTCTCGCAAGTTTGAGGGAATGGACGAGGCCAACGGCGTGCTGGCTGGCGAACTGACCGGACCTGTGACAGTGAATCTCAATGGCATCAAGTTCGAGACGGACCTCATCGGCGGCCACAAGACAGGAATGTATCTCGACCAGCAGACGAGTTACGAAGCCGTTTCCCAATTCGCTAAGAATGCGAACGTGCTCGACTGCTTCAGTTTCCTCGGCGGATTCGGATTGCACGCGGCGCGAGCCGGAGCTTCGCGCGTCCACATGCTGGACCAAAGCGAGGAAGCCGTGGCCGCATCATTGCGAAATGCCAAAGCGAATGGACTCAGCGACAAAGTCACAGCCGAAGCCGTCAATGTCTTCGACTGGCTCAAGGCTGCCACCGCAGTGAAGCCGCACGAAAAGGTCATCCCCCGTTACGACCTCATCATCCTCGATCCGCCGTCGTTCACCCGTAATCGCGCGTCCGTGCCGGATGCGTTGCGCGGTTACAAGGAGATTCATCTGCGCGCGCTGAAACTCATCAAGCCGGGCGGCACTCTCGCGACATTCTGCTGTTCGCACCACGTCAACGCGCAGTTGTTCCAGGACACGGTCCTGTCCGCCGCGTTCGACACCCGCCGCGTGCTGCGACGGGCCGCCATTTATTCGCAATCACCGGATCATCCGGTCATTCCGATGATTCCCGAGACGGAGTATTTGAAGGGCTTTGCGTTTGAAGTGGTGAGATGAAACGGTGCTGGCTGCGAACGTGCGCATCACACGAGAATTCTCCACTGACTATTCAGTGCGTTACCCACGCATGAAGTTCCAAGCACCAACATCCAAGCACCAGAGGAACATCAAGCTCCAAACATCGCCTGCTCCGCAGACTTCCGATGGCAAGGTGGGTTGTCCTTGTTCACGGCCGGATGGAGTGATCTGTGTTGAAGTTTGAACTTTGGAGCTTCTCTGGAGCTTGGTGCTTGGCGTTCGGAGCTTTGAAACACGCCTCTTTTTGCGCCTGGAATGTTTCGTGGTCGAGGATCCAATGT
>DAOLDN010000438.1:0-3504 GCA_035327385.1 Verrucomicrobiota bacterium
GAGGATGATCGCCTGGATGACGGGGAAGTCACGCGCCAGCACGGCGTCCACGGTCAGGCGGCCGAGGCCGGGGATCGAATAGACGCTCTCGGTAACCACCACGCCGCCGATCAGGAGGGCGACGCCGATGCCGACCACGGCACCGACGATGGTGTGTGTGGTTGAGACGGGCCAGCCGAACCACGTCGCCGCCTGCAACCACGCCGCGGACGCCAGCAACGCCGCCATGAAACCAAGCACGAGCGGCAATGGTTCAAACTGCGCCGCATCGAACATTTTGCCCCGGACCGTGTCCGACACATGCGACCCGAGCAGCACCGCGCCGGCGAATTCCATGATGGCGGCTATGATGACGGCTCTTTTGAGGGTGAGGCCGCCGGAGCCCACGGACGTTCCCATCGCGTTGGCCACGTCGTTCGCGCCGATGCTCCAGGCCATGTAAAGTCCGAAAACCAGCCCCAGCGAGAGCAGAATGGGGCCGTGCGGCAGCGCCGTTTCAGTGAAAAAAGTCAGCATGGTTGGGAAAGATCAGTGGGAGGATTTCAACTTCAAAGTCATCCGGATGCCGTTGCCGGTGTTGCCGGCGTGCTTGGAAAGTTTTGCGAGCTGTCCGATGGCCTGCATCCATAAAAGCGCCTCGACCGGAGGCAACGGCGGTTGGGCCTGGAGCAACTGCCGCGTCAGATTCGTCTCGGCGGGTTTGATGGCGTCCTCGCGTTCGGCCAGTTCGCTGATGAGCTTGGAAACCGTGATCGCGTCACGGCCCGAGAACGACGCCTCGACCAGCAGTCCCAGCCGCGACATGACGCCCTGGGCCAGTTCGCAATTCTTGAGGACCATCTCGACATAGGCCAGCACCTGGTCCATCAATGGAGCGGGAAGGCTCATGTCCCGATACGTCAACAAACACGCGATGTCCTCCGCGCGGTCTGCCATCGAGTCCTGGGATTCGAGGATGTTGAACAGCTCGTCCCGCCGGATTGGCAGCAACGTCTGAGATGCCATCGTCTCGTGAAGTTGATTGCGGATGGCGTCGGCCTCGGTTTCCAGTTGGCCGATGCGGTCGGCGAGCGTCCGGAGTTGTCCCGCGTCGCCTGTCTGCAATGCGCTGAACGATTCCCGCAGCAGGCGCACACATTCATGCACCTTGTTGCTGTGCGCCTCAAGCGCCGCGAACGGTGATTCTCCCAGCAGATTAATCAAAATGGACATGGTTTGTTATTTCCGCCGCCAGCCTTCGCGCGCTGGTGGTTTCTGGTTTGAAACCCCGGGCGGCATCGAACGGACCGGCCTGCGGACGGCGGATTGTCACATTCCTGTAACATTTCCGTAAAGGAAAAGATTGCGGCTGCGCGGGTCGGCGAAGCCGCAACCAAATGAGCACGATCACAGCGGGTGAAAGCCACGGCGGTCGTTCGCACATCCGAATGTCTCTCTGTTGGCAGGGCTCTGCGGACGGGGACCGTCCGCACTCCGAAAATTCTCGCGCCGCGTGAGGATTCCGATCAACAGCAGTGCCGAGAGCGGAGTCCGACGACGTCTGTTGCGCGGGATTGGAACGGTGGTTGGCCACCGGGTTGCGGGCGTGTGGTTTGGCTGGCGTCCGTTTTCGTTTGCGAGCAGAATTCGCGCGAATGTCGCTGGAAATACTGCTCGTGCTCTGCATCACCGCCGGGGCGGTGTATCTGTTCGTCACGGAGAAATTCCGTGCGGACCTCGTGGCGTTGATGGTGTTGGGTGCGCTGGTGGTGGTGGGATTGTTCCAGCATCTGGTCAGTTGGATACGGCCGGATCATTGGATTTCGCCCGAGGAAGGCATTTCAGGTTTCAGCAATCCGGCCACCATCACGGTGGCGGCGATGTTCGTTTTGAGCGCCGGTTTGCAGAAAACCGGCGCGGTGGCCATCGGAGCGAGATTGTTGAAGGGATTTGCGCGGCATCCGTATGTTCTGTTGCTGGTGATGATGATTGCGGTGGGAGCGGTGTCCGCGTTTATCAACAACACGGCAGCGGTGGCCGTCTTTCTGCCACTGGTGATGGCGCTGTCGGAACGCGGCAAGTTGTCCGCTTCGAAACTGCTGATCCCGCTGTCGTTCGCCTCGCAATTCGGAGGCGTCTGCACTCTCATTGGCACTTCGACCAACCTTCTGGTCAGTTCCATTTCCGAGCGGTCCGGTGTGGGTGCGTTCAGCATGTTTGAATTCACGCCGATGGGCGGCATCATGCTGGCCGTGGGCACGGTGTACCTGCTGGTGGTCAGCCGCTGGCTGCTGCCGGACCGGCGCGGGGCGCATTTGACGGAAGACTACCAACTGGCGGATTACATCGTGGAATTGCGCGTGGTGACGGATTCTCCGCTGGTGGGCAAGACGCTCACGCAAAGCGGATTTGGCCGCAAACATGAGGTGACAGTCCTCGAAATCCTTCGAGGCGGAGGCCACATCTTTGCTCCGTGGCATGAACCGATTGAGGTGGACGACGTGCTGCTGACGCGCGGCGGCGCGCGTGAACTGATGGAAGCCAAGGCCGCGTGGAAACTGGAACTGGAGCCGGAATTCCAGTTGAAGGACGAGGCGCTCGAAGCCAAGGACCTGCAACTGGCCGAGGTGCTGGTGGCTGCGGATTCCAGCTTGATTGACCGCACGCTGGCGGACATCCAGTTCCATCGCCGCTACAACGCCATCGTGCTGGGCATCCAACGGCGGCAGGGGACGGTCCGCGAGAAATTGAACTCGGTGCGCCTGGAGTTTGGCGACGCGTTGCTGCTGCTTGGGCCGAAGGAGGAACTGGCGCGGCTGCGCGGTGGCCGAAATTTTCTGTTGCTCGAACAGGTGGAAGAACCGGCATTGAGACGCGGAAAGATTCCGCTCGCCGTCGGCATCATTGCAGCGGTGGTGGCGCTGGCCGCGTTGAACATTATGCCGATCCTGGTTTCCTCGATTCTGGGTTGCATCGCGCTGGTGGTGACCCGTTGCCTGACGTTGGAGGAGGCGTATCAGGCCATTGACTGGAAGGTGATCTTCCTGTTGGCGGGAGTGTTGCCGCTGGGGATGGCCATGGAAAAATCCGGCGCGGCACAATTGCTGGCTCAATCCACGCTGGGCCTGGCGGGTCCGTTCGGGCCGGTTGCGGTGCTGGCGATGCTTTATCTGCTGACTGCAATGCTGACCGAATTCATGAGCAACAACGCCACCGCCGTGTTGATGTCGCCCATTGCCATCTCCACGGCGGCCGCGATGGGCGTGGACCCGAAGCCTTTTATGATGGCGGTCTGTTTTGCGGCGTCCACCAGTTTCGCGACGCCGGTGGGCTATCAGACCAACACGATGGTCTTTCATCCCGGCGGCTATCGTTACTCGGATTTCATGCGGATTGGAATTCCATTGAACTTCATCTTCTGGGTGCTGGCGGTTTATTTCATTCCCAAGTTCTGGGCGTTTTAAGCGGCATGACTGCCCGGCCGGGGCGCCGGCCGCTCCCCCGGAATAAGGCACCGCGTAGGTG
>DAOLDN010000439.1:0-3504 GCA_035327385.1 Verrucomicrobiota bacterium
GGCACAGTTCCAGCGCTCCGGGATGAAAGCTGCGCGACCAGTCGAGGTCCTGCACGGTCGTGAAATCATGCCACTCGAAACTGAATCCCAGTTCGCGGAAGCTTCCGAACAACGGACGCCAGCCTTCGCCGATTGAATCCCATGCCGAGGCCTCGCTGAAGGTCGCCGGCAAACCCTTCTTGGTGGTTCGCGGCACGGGTCAGTTGAGCGGTTGCAGTGTCCAGTCCGCGCGGTCGGCGATGTTGCACCAGCGACGCATGTCCTGAAGTGAAGTTTCGTCGAGAGCCTCGGAATGGCCGTCGGTCATGGCGGCGACGGCGCGTTTGTTCCAGCGGGGATGCACGCAGCCGAAGTTTTCCATCGGACGCGAAATGTCGAACGACGCGTCCCATTGGCGATTGCGAAGGTAGGGCGGATACACCGAGTAATACCCGTATTCCATCTCATTGTTCTGCGAAAGCGCGCGGGCCGAGGTGAACGCCATCAACTCCGACGCGTTGCGGATCTGCGAAGCGCGGGTGACGAGCCAGTCCGTGCCGAAACCGGGCGCGGCGACCGCGGGATTGAATTTCGATTCATCGCCTCCCAGAAAAATGGAATTGTAACCCAGGCTCGGATACAGGCTGGCGCGATAGACATAATCCTGATGAGACATGGCCGCCGCGTTGTCCAGAAAGCGGCGTGCCTCGTTGACGTAAATCGCCCGGAAGTTGTTCGCCAGATACGGGGCGATGCGCCACGGATAACGGTCGGAAATGGGCCTGGAAATCGGATTGCCGCGATCATCGAACGCCTCGCCCCTGGACGTGTAACCGGGCAACACGCGACCGCTCTGGTCATCGGCATACATCTGCCAGCCCAGCATCAACTGCTTTGCCGCGTTGAATTCATTGACCTGCATCGCCCGAAGGCGTGCCTTCGCCAGCGCGGGCAACAGCATGCTTGCGAGCGTCGCGATGATGGCGATAACCACCAGCAACTCGATGAGCGTGAAACCTTGTTGCCGGGGAAATCCGTTCGTTTCCATGGCCGTATCGTAACGATGCGCGGCGGCGGACGCTTCCGGTGGCTTGCCATTTGTTGGCGGTGACTTGCGCAAGCCGCCGGAAACATTCGGCAAGCCACCGCAAGCGCAGTTCGATGCGACACGTTAGCATGCGGCCATGATCGAACGTAAATCGTCTGCATTGTTTCCTGCTCTTTGCGCTGTCGCGCTGGCGGTGTTGTCCGCCGGTTGCGCCACCACTCAAACCTCCGTCAAAGCTCCGCTCGCGCCGATGCCCGAGGCCGTCACCAGTTTCGGTGCGGCCACCGCAGGCGACTGGCTCTACGTCTTCGGAGGACACAAGGGCGAACGTCACGAATATTCCATCGCCATGGTGCGCGGGTCGTTTTATCGGTTGAACCTGAACGAAGGCGCGAAGTGGGAGACGTTGCCCTCCGCAACGCCCGGACAAGGCCAGCCGCTGGTCGCGCATCGCGGCGTCGTTTATCGCACAGGCGGAATGGCTGCGCGCAATCAACCCGATGAAAAACAGGACCTGTATTCCATGGCCATCGTCCAACGCTTCGATCCGCATGTCGGTCGCTGGGAGGACATGCCTGCGTTGCCGGAAATCCGCTCCAGTCACGACGCCGTGGTGCTGGGCGACAAACTTTACGTCGCAGGCGGCTGGCAACTGGCCGGCGGCACGAACAATCCCGTCTGGCCGGACCACGCGCTTGTTCTTGATCTCGCAAATCCCGACAAAGGCTGGGTGCGTTTCCCGCAGCCGTTCCAACGTCGCGCACTCGCGCTCGCCGCAATCGGCACTCGCATTTATTGCATCGGCGGCATGGACAGCGACAACAAGACGACACTCGCAGTGGAAGTTTATGACACCGCGACCGGCCAGTGGTCGAAAGGCCCGGAACTTCCCTCTGGCCAGTTCAAGGGATTCGCATGCTCGGCCATCGCACAGGACGGACGCATCTACGCTAATATGTTTCAAGGCGACCTGTTGCGGCTCTCAAAGGATGAAAAATCCTGGGAAGTCGTAGGCCAGTTGGAATATCCGCGGATGGCGCATCGGTTGGTCACTGCGGGCAGGAACCAATTGATCGCACTCGGCGGCGAGGACGGCGAAGACAAACGGCCTGAACTGGAATTGCTCACGCCATCTGCCAAACCCTTGCCCGCGTCGTCCGCACAACAGGCCAGCACCAAAAACGCTCACGAATAAACCACTCGACAGCCATGTTACGCAAATTCCTGATCGTACTTTCAGTCGTCACGTCCGCAACGCAACTGTTTGCTCATTCCGTGTGGATCGAGCCCATGGAAGAGGGCCAGTTGGTGATCCGCTTCGCTGAACCGAGCGGCAATCTGGAACGGTCACCCGGCTATCTGGACAGTTTGTCAGTGCCCATGTCGTTCATCCTGGTGACGAACACGCCGGTGTCGGTGGATGTGTCGAAAAGGAAAAATCATTTTCTGATGGAAGGCGCGTCGCCGACCAATTTCGCTTTTGCCGAAACCAGTTTCACGGTGCGGGCGAAACGCAAACCCAACTTTTACGCACGGTGGCAGCCGGACGGATTGAGCGCCGCCACGCCGATGCTCACATTGGACCTCGTGCCCACGGGCAGGCCGGGTGAAGCGCGCGCTTATTTTCGAGGCCAGCCGCTGGGCGGCATCAAAGCCACGTTGCACACACCCAATGGTGATGAACTGGAACTGGTCGCCGACGCTGATGGCATCATTCGTTTTAAGACGCCGGATTCCGGTCAGTACATGCTGACGCTCGCGCATCATCGCGAGCCGCTGATCGGATTCCATGGAGGTGTTCCATACGAGCAGAACAGCCACAATTGTTCGCTCGTGTGGGTTCAATCAAACGGAGAAGCCGATTCTAAACAGGCACAGGCGCAATAAAACGCGCCAGCAATCCCACCAGCAGATTGGGGAAGCATCCGAGCACAATGACCAGCAAGGCCATCGTCAGTAGCACAATCTGGCTGAACCACGAAATCTTCACCCCATCCGCCGCATGTTTCGCATCGGCGACATACGCCGCCTTCAACACTTTGAGATAGTAGTAGAACGACACCGCGCTCATCGCCACGGCCAGGGCGACGAGCCACAGGATACCCAGACCCGGAGCGCCGTCCTTGATGGCCGCGGTGAAGATGTAGAATTTGCCGAAGAATCCCGCCAGCGGAGGAATGCCCGCCAGCGACAGCATGAACACCATCATGCTGAACGCAACCAGCGGCGCACGCCGGTAAAGTCCCGCGAAGTCGGAAAGTTTTGAGTCGCCGGTCGTTTGTTCCACCACCGCCACCACGCCGAACGCGCCCACCGTGGTCAGGCCGTAGGTGATGACGTAGTAGATGAGCGACGCCACGCCCATGTCGCTGCACGCCATGATGCCCAGCAACGCATAACCGCCGTGCGCAATCGCCGAATACGCCAGCAGCCGCTTGACGCTCGTTTGAACGATCGCCGCCAGGTTGCCCAGCACC
>DAOLDN010000440.1:0-3496 GCA_035327385.1 Verrucomicrobiota bacterium
CGCAAAACCTCCTTGGCGACCGCGATCGCATTGGCCCCGGGCCGCTTGGCGATGGACAAGGTAACGGCGGGCTCTTCCGGCGAATTCGGGAGCGCACGCGCCTCGCGTGCCTCCGACCGCGCCTCGCGGTCGGAAGTGCGCGCGCCATCGCGCGTCGAAACCAACTCGCGCGGTGGCGCGCTCGCGGCAGTTGCCGGAGGCGGCAACTGCGGCACGCGAGGCGTGTGCGCTCCCCAACCAAACAACACATACTGCGCCGGCTCCTCCGCCCCATCCACGATCTCCGCCACTTCGCGCAGATATACCGGCTTGCCGCCAAACACGCCCACCACCACGTTGCCCACGTCCTCCGCATTCTGCAAAAACGCGCCCGTCTCGATCACGACCTCCTGGTTCCTGCTGGTGAGTCCACCGGCAGCAAATTGCCGGTTCGCCTGCTGCAACATCGGAATCAATCCCGCCGGCGACAGATTTCGCGACGCCAGTTTCGCCGGATCGAGCAACACACGCACCTGCCGTTGCGCGCCGCCGATGAGTGTCGTTTCCGACACCAACGGCACTTGTTTCACCGCATCGTCCACCTGCGCGACCAGCCGGCGCAACGTCAGATGGTCGTACCTCGAACTGTGAAAGGTCAGCGCCAGAATCGGCACGTCGTCAATCGTCCGGGCCTTGACCAGGGGCATTGAAACCCCGTGCGGGATGCGGTCAAAATTCTGCTGCAACTTCTGGTTCAACTTCACCAAGCTGCGTTCCATTTCCTCGCCCACCTTGAAGCGCACGATCACCAGACTCTCGCCGGATCTGGAAGTGGAGTAGATGTATTCCACGCCGGGAATTTCCCAGAGCAACTTTCCCATCGGTCTCGTGGCGCGTTCCTCGACCTCCTTGGCGCTGAAGCCCGGCATCGCCACCAGCACATCAATCATCGGCACCTTGATCTGCGGCTCCTCTTCGCGCGGCAGCTTCACCACGGCAAACACGCCCAACAACACCGATGCGATGATGACAAGCGGCGTCAGTTTGGAATCAATGAACGTGCGGGCGACTTTCCCGGCCAAACCCAGTTGGGCGTTATTTGTGGAAAGATTGCTCACAGCAGAATCAAATCCGAAATCCGAATGTCGAAATCCGAAAGAAGCCCGAAACCTGAGATCCGAATCAACAACTCCGCGTCCGCCGCTCCATTTCGGGCTTTGGGCTTCGGATTTCCTTCGTAATTCGGATTTCGGACTTCGGATTTCATTTGATCGGTTGCCCATCCATCAAGCCCGCCACACTCTCCACGACGACGCGTTCGCCAGCTTCGGCGCCGGAAACCAGTTCCACTTCGTCCCCGAGGCGTTTGCCGGTTTTCACAAGCCGCAATTGTGCTTTGCCGTCGCTGACAATGAACACCAGTTCCATCTGGCCGCGCTGAATCACGGCGGATGCTGGCACGCGCAACGTCGCCGTTTCACCGACCGGCATCGCCACGCGTCCGAACTGGCCCGCGCGCAAACCCGGCGTGCCGGGCACATCCAGTTTCACCAAAAACGTGCGGCTTCCCGGATCGGCCGCAGGCGCAATTTCGCTGATCGTTCCTTCCAGTTCCTTCTCCAGCGCGGCGATGCGCACCGGCAATTTATCGCCCAGTGCCAGCCGGCCAACGACCGCCTCCGGCACGTCCGCTTCGAGCCGCAACACCGTGGCATCTTCCAGTTCCAGCAGCGGTTTGCCGGGCGTGGCCAGATCGCCGACGTCCGCGTGTTTGCGCGTGATGACGCCGTCGAAAGGCGCGGTGACTTTCGTGTAACCGAGCAATGTTTCGGCTTCCGCCACGGACGCTTCAGCCACCTGAAATCGGGATTGCGCCGCGTCGTATTCCGACTGCGCGAGAATTTTTTGCTCCAGCAGGGACGCGTATCGTTTCAGATCGTTTTCCGCCTGTTTGCGCACGGCCAGCGTCTGGTCGAGCCGCGCCTGGATTTCGCGCGCCTCGATGCTCGCGAGCAGTTCGCCTTGCTTTACCCGTTGACCGGGCACGACGAGCATCCGGTCAATCTTGCCGCTGACCTTGGCTTCGATGACGGAACGCAACTTTGCCCTCACCGTGCCCACCACTTCCTCGGTGGCCACGCGGGTTTTGGCTTCGATGATCTGGACGCGGACATCCGCCGCCGGGAGTGCGTCCGGCGCGGAGGCCTTGTGCGATTTGCCGCAGCCCACGATCAAGGCCGCGCCCGTGCCGAGAAGCGCGACGAGGATTGAGATTTTATGGTTCATGCATTGGCAACATTGGCAATTGAGATGGCCGCCGTTGATTGTGCAGTAACGCGGGCATGGGTCACGCGCCACTTTGATGTTCGTGGAGCGTGGCACTCCCGGCTCACTTCACCGCGCAGCAAGCGCCCGCGTCCCTGCCCACGCCACACTTCTTGAGAATGATTTCCAGCGGGCAAAAATTCGTAAAAGACGATTGCAGGAGATTGAACCCGACGAACGCCGTGAACCAGAGCCAGTACGGGCTGTGGTAGTGCGCCAACGCGAGGCTCAACAGGATGAACGCGCCGGCAAACCTGCGGATGATCATGTGCATTTTCATAACTCAGTCACTGCTACCATGCTGTTACCGAGCCGCCACGGCGCTATTCGTCACGGGAATAATCACACTGGCGACTGGCGCGACGTGACGGCGGATTGCCGCTCAATGACGGCCCTGGAATGGTCGTGATCATGATCATGTTCGTGTTCGGGATGCACGTGGCCGAAACGGGCGATCAGGATCGCGATGCCCACGCCAGCGATCAACGCCAGCGACAGTTTGCCGCGGTCGTGAGTGTGAAATTGCAGTTCGGGCAACAAGTCCGCGCAGGCGATGCACAGGAACGTGCCGGCGCAAAATGCCAGCGCCCCGCCAATCCACGCCGGTTGTTCCACCGCGAAATGGCCCGCGCCCAGGAAGAACAGCAACGCTCCCAGCGGCGTCACCATTGCAAAACCGAAGACCACAAGCCGCTGGACGCTGCGTTTCGTGTGCCCCGCCACCATCAATGTGCTGATGGCCAGGGCGCTGAACGGTTTGTGCAGAATCACCGCCAGCGCAGCCCCCAGTCCGAGCGCCCCGGTTTCCGAATGTTGACCGGCCATCACCGCCGCAGCCATCGCCAGCCCGTCAAAAATGGAATGTAACGACAACCCCACCGCCACTCCCGCCCAGTTCAATCCTCGAGCGGACCGCTCCGCCAGTGAATGGGTGTGACCGCATGGCTCCACCGGACTGCCCGCCTCCACGTCGTGATGATGAAACGGAAGAAACCGTTGGAGAAAAAACATCACCAAAAATCCGGCCAACAACCAGACCACAGCCCGCATTGGAGACTCCATCTGGTGCATTGCGTGCGGCAACATGCCCAGCAACGCCAGACCCAGCATCAGGCCGCCGACGAAGCTGATGGCGATTTGCAGGCGCGTGTGCGTCAGGCGCAGGAACGCCACCAGCATCCCACCCGCCACC
>DAOLDN010000441.1:0-3493 GCA_035327385.1 Verrucomicrobiota bacterium
GCGCTGCGCGCGGCTGTGACCAGCGCCGGCCCGTGGTAGCTGTAGATGCCGATCATGCCCGCCAGGTCGCCGTGTTTCGCCAGCATGTCGGTCGCATTTTTCTGTGCCTCGGGGCTTTTGTGGTCGTCGGCAATCGTCTCAACGATTTGAACGCCCGAACCTGCCAGCGCGCTTTGAATGCCTTGAACCCGGTCCTTTGTGTTCTGGGCGTTGGGATAGCCGATGAACAGGGCGACTTTCCCGCCTTGGGGAAGCGCGGCCTTGAGCAGTTCCCCGGCCTCCTTGCCAGCGGCCACGTTGTCCGTGCCGATGTAACAAACGCGCTTGCTGTTCTCGGCGTCGCTGTCCGCGCAGATCAACAGTGTCTTGGAGGCGACGGTGTTGAGGAATTCAGCCTGTTGGTCGGCGTCAATCGGGCTGATGGCGATGCCATCTACGCCGCGTTCGAGCAGGGCGCTGATGACTTCCTTTTGCGCCTCGGCGGTCATTCGTGTGGGGAAACGGAATTCGAGTTCCACGTTGCCCAGATTTTTCGCGGCGAAGTCGCATCCCACGTGGACGATGGACCAGTATTCGTTCGCCGTGTTGGGAATGAACGCCAGCCGCAGCTTCTTTGGTTGCGGCCCCTCGGCGGATGCGCCGCCTTTGTTGTCACACCCTGCGAGCAACGCCACGACAAAGGTGGCGGCGATGAACGGATTCAGTTTTTTCACAATGGATCGGATTGGATTGGAAGTGTTGGTTTTCATAAATGTGCTCCGGAGGTGTATGGCAACCGTATGCCCGTCGCCAAAGCGTGTCAAGGGAGTCGCCACCCGGAACCCGGGCAGGCGCATCAAAACTGTCCGCAATCAGGAGCCGTTCATGTTCATCCTGCTGTCCTGCTGACGAAGGAAGAAGAGGGGAAGGAGAGTCGAGATGCTCCGGTTTATGGGGAAGGGACAACCAAATCCTGCCGCTTTTCCGAGGCGTTTGCCCTGGCCCGTCAGGATCTGTGCCTGTACTCGTCAGAGCACGACATTCTCATTCAAAATGCCCCTCTCACGAGCGCAGCCACAAATCATTTCCTGAACGAACTGGCAAAATCACTCGTGTCCACCTGTATCACTTTCTTTTGCACCTTCGATTCCGCGACCAGCTGGTTCAGCATCTTTTCCCACGCCGCGCCGTCCATCGGTAGCTCTACCGTCTGTCCGAGCAATGATGAATACACCATCACATTGGCCAGTTCCACGGAGTGAATGCCGTCTTCGCCCGGCGCGATCAACGGCTCGCCGTCGAGGATGGCGTTGACGAAATTTTGCATCAACGCGGCATGAGGCGCTGCGGCGTTGGTGAACGGGATTTCTTCCACAGTGGAGTCCGGCTTCACAAAACCCTGTTTTGCCGTGCGGCTGAATTCAAGCATGTCCGCCGCGTTGCGGGTGAAAACGAGTTTGCCATTTTCCAGCAACAACGTGCCGCGAGTGCCGACGATCTCAAAACGGTTGGCACCCGGCGCTTCGCCCGTGGAACTGACGAACGTGCCTGTGGCGCCGTTGGCCCATTCCATGTAGGCCGTCACGTTGTCCTCCACTTCAATCTGATGAAACCGGCCGAGCTGGCAGAAGCCGCGAACGCGCGATGGCATGCCGCAAAGCCACTGAAGCACGTCCAGATTGTGCAGGCATTGGTTGAGCAACACACCGCCGCCGTCATTTTTCCAGGTCGCGCGCCACGCGCCACTGGCATAGTAGGCCTCGGTGCGATACCAGTCCGTGTTGATCCAATTGATGCGCACGATGTCGCCGAGGTCGCCGTTGTGGATGAGGCTTTGAATCTTCTCGTAACGCGGCTCGACGCGAAGCTGGAACATGCAGCCGAACACCAGTTCAGGATTCTTTTGATGCATGGCAATCAACCGCTCCGCGTCCGCCTTGTGCGCGGAGATCGGTTTCTCAACCATCACGTCCAGCCCGGCTTCCATCGCCGCGATGCCCAGCGACGTGTGCTGATAATGCGGCGTGGCAATCACCACGGCGTCCACGGCACCGGATTGGATCAACTGGTTCGCGTCGCCGAAAACCTTGATCCCTTTCGCCCCGTAATCTGCCAGTTTGTCCGGCGACGTGCTGCAAACAGCGGTGAGTTCGCAACGGGCAACTTTGCCATCCAGAAGATAATTGGCGTGATGCCTGCCGATGTTGCCCATGCCGATGATGCCGATGCGAACAGTGTCCATGCGGAAATTGTAACGTTGGTTTGAACGTTGCCCAGCAGTTTGTCGGAGTGAGAACTGGAGGATTCCGCACCAGGGTCAATTCGCCTGCGGCTTTCGTATCTCCGCCTTGAACGAACCTGCAATCCAGCTTTGCGCAGGGTCGGGCGTGCTGACGTAAAGTTTGCCGGCCAGATGCCCGTCGGCGACCGAACCAAATTCGATTCGCAACGCATAGCCGGAATTGACGTTCTTCGTCTGCTCCTGCTGGTTCTCATCCTTCCAACGCAGCTTGATGCGCGGCGGGTTTGGCGCTGTCGAGATGACGTTCACGGTCTTGCCCGCCAGGTCCTCGGCGTTTGCCGCGTTCAAATAAATCGTCATGCCCAGGTCCGGCGGCCACGACAATCCCTGACGCAGCGTCAATTCACCACCACGCACGGTCGAACGACTGTAGATGAAGTCCTTCCCGTGGATCCTTCCGGTGGCGGCGGCCTGGGGAATTTTGACTCCCGCCAGGTCCAGCGTCCACATGGGACTTGAAGCCGGGGACGCAGGGGTCGGCGGCGTCTGCGACTGAGAATTGGCAGCGCCTGCGGCTGGAGCGGACGGGGCCGTGCCCGATGTGATGCTTCCCGTTTCAGCCGGTTTTGTGGGCTTGAAAATCCTGTCGCGAAACGCGTATCCGGCCCCCAATGCCGCCGCGATCACGATCACCAGCAGAACCGCTCCCAGTGGAAACGGTTTTTTTGCCGGCGCGGGCGATTCGACCGGGGCGGTGCCGGGAACGGAGCGTGTTTGAACTTTTGCCGCGGTAAGAACGTATTTTGATGAGCCGTTCTCCGCGCGATGAGGAACGACCAGCATCTGAAAACAAGTCGGGCACTCCATGTGCGAACCTGCTTTGTCCGGCTCACAGCGGATGTGCTGGCCGCACACGGGACAGGCGAATTTGAAACTTTCCATGGCCGGACGGACTTGTTTGTGGCTTGCCGCAACCACTGTGGCATTTCCTGCGTTGCGCCGCAACAGGACTTTCGTTTGAGCGCAGGGCAGACGCATCAAACCTGACAGGCGAAGCGGATGCAAGGGATGAGCCGGATCCCGTGACAAAACACGATTTCTGCACGGGGAGCACACGCGCCTCGCGTGTGCCCGACCGCGCTCACGCGGTCGGGACCGACGCGCGCCATCGCGCGTCGTCCGTGCGTCCGTGCTGGAGCGTTGCGCGGTGGCGCGCAACAGTGCGGTGGACGAGGGCGTCCACCGCCGCACGCGAGGCGCGTGCGCTCCCCG
>DAOLDN010000442.1:0-3487 GCA_035327385.1 Verrucomicrobiota bacterium
GTACATGGCCCGCGTCACCGCAACGAAAGGCTCGCGATAGATGTCGCCACCGATGTGGAACGGCGCGGACCAATCTGCGCCCGGCACGACGAGCTGAAATATTCCGGCATTGGTGAACGTCGAGAAATCCGCCGTGAACAACGCTTCGCTGGTATCCACGTTGGTGCGCGGGCCGGAGAGCGTGCCGGAGAAAACCACGTCGCCGCTGGGACGAACCACCGTGAAGTTGGTCGCCGCCACCGCGACGCTGGCGTGTTTGGCCTGTGTGGGCAGGAATCCAAGCGAGTTCAGGCGAATTGTATTCGCCGCACCAGCGGTTTGGTTCACCACCAACCCCACTAGCACAACCGCAGGAATTCGGGCGACGTGGTGCATCACTGGTTTGGTTCAAAGGCGCGAATGGTCCACATCACCTTGCCGGCGAGCGGGTCGTTGGCCAGCTTGCCTTTGGCCACCGTGACGTCGCGAAGCACATTGTCCGAAGGCAGACAGACAAAACCTTTCGCGTCGGCGGATTTGCTGGCGTATGACACGAGTTCCAACTTCGACCAATCCAGATGCAGCGTGGATTGCGCGAGCCCGATGTGCGGGATGACCGCGCCGTCGCGGACGAGCAGCACGATGGGGATTTTGCCAGCTTCAATCTGATGCCAGCCGCCCGCATAACTCTGGCCGCTTTGATAATCAATCCAGTTGCTTGGCGGCAGATACACCTGACGGCTGTTCACGCCTTCGTGCAGGAGCGGCGCGACGAGCAAATCGGTGCCGAAGAGATATTGATCGTCCACGCGCCAGGAGCCGGGATCGTTCGGATATTCGACGAACAATGCACGCAGCATCGGCAGGCCGCGTTCGGAAGAATCCTTCGCCTGCGCGTAGATATAGGGCATGAGGCGATAGCGCATTTCGACAATGCGGCGGAACTCATCCATGAATTCACTCCCGTATTCCCACGGTTCCCGCGCGCCAATGCCGTGACAGCGGCTGTGCGAACTTAACATGCCGAACGCCAACCAGCGCCGATACAAATCCGCCGACGGCGCGGCGACAAACCCGCCCGCGTCATGACTCCAGAACGTGAATCCGCTCAGGCCGAAAGAAAGTCCGCCGCGCAATTCGGACGCCATGCCTTGGTCGGTGTTCTCCGCGTCGCCGCCCCAATGCAGCGGATACCGCTGGCTGCCGGCCCAGGTGCTGCGCGCCCAGATGATGTTTTCGCCGGTGATCTGTTTGGTGATGTCCGCGACAACTTTGTTGTAACGAAGTGGATAATAATTGTGTTCGTAGAAACCGGTACGACCGGAAGCATAGAGACCGTTCACCGGCGCAGCTTCGCCGAAGTCCACCTTGATCGCGCCGACACCAAGCTTGAGCAGCGCGGCGATCTTGCCTTGATACCACGCAACGGTGACAGGATTCGAGAAGTCGAGCACCGCATCTTCATACGGAATGTTTCCCTTCGCATCGCGCACGGCGAGATTTTTGTCCACGATCTCCTGGAACAATGTATTCTTCGGAACGAAGTACGGCAGTTGCCAGAGTGAAACGTGGAAGCCGTCGTTCTTCAAATCGGCAATCATCTTCGCCGGATCTTGAAACCGCTTCTTGGAAAATTCGTAATCGCAGCGCCAGTCGGTCTCGAACCAGCCGGTGTCGAGGTGCAGGACGTCGCAGGGAATTTTATTCTCGCGCAACTTGGCGGCGATCTCGCGCACCTGCTTTTCATTGTCGTAGGTGCAACGGCTCATCCACAAACCGAACGACCAGAGCGGTGGCATGGGGGATTTGCCGGTGAGCTTCGTATATTCGTCGAGCACCTGCTTGGGTTCGCCGAGGAAAATGAAGAGATCGAGTTCGTCATCGCCGATCATCAGCGAATTGATGCCGCTGAACGTTTTGCCGAAATCGCAGGTGATGGGCGTGGTCGTGTGCATGAACATGCCGTAACCGCGGCTGCTGAGGAAGAACGGGATCGGCTTGTACATCGTTTCGTTCTGCACGCCGTTGGCGTCGTCGGTGAACAGCACGACCTTCTGCCCGCGCTTGTCGAAGCCCATAAAAGTTTCGCCGCACCCAAATATCTGTTCGCCGGGCGACAGCGTGAACACCGCGTTGAAACTGCGCGAATAATCTGCGCCGCGCCGCACGTACGAGAACGGCAGGATGGGCGTAAAACTCGTCTTGTTGTCCTCGCTGTGATCGGTCTTGGTGAGCAGCGTGCCTTGCGCGTCGCGGATTTCGACGTGCCACGGATTCTCCAGGATCGTCACCGAACCTGCCGCGCTGGTGTAGCGATGCCCGCCTTTCACTGCGCTGTAGTTCCACGATGGATCTTTGGCCACCGGCCCGGCGAGCATCAACGACTCGGTCTGCTTGTGAAACTGCGGTCCGCTGCTGATGCGAACGCGTACGGTGCGTGGCGTCACGAATTCGACCGAGAACGGTTGCTCGGGATTGGCCGCGTATTCGATGGCGGGAAATTCGTTCTGTTCGACGTTTTTCGTGCCGGCGAGCGTGTTGTCGAAGGCGTGCTTGGTCACCAGCACGGAGCGTTGGAACGTGAGTTTGCCCGAGGCGGTCGCGGGATCGAAGGACGCCAGCTTGTCCGCGAGGAACAGCGTGTTGGCGAAGTTCTGAAAATCGCCACTGATGTCCACGGGGTCATTGAGCAGCGGCGGCGGCGCGGCGCAAAGAGGATGCCAGCCGCTGCCCAGTGTCAGGAGACTTGCCAGGCCAAGGGCGGACAATTGAGTGCGGTGAGGAATTGGTTTCATGCTCGAAGAGAAATTGAAACGCATTTTCGGCATGTTGTCTCGTCGTAGAAACTAACGAGTCCCTGTCAGAGCGGCGGCCCAAGTTGCAGGCGCGGACGATCCTCAGCGTCCGCAGTCCCGAGAGGCGTGAAACTCTCCGAGTCATCCCAGCGCAAGCCAACACCGACCGCCCATTTCATAGCGGCGGTAGTTCGCCAAAATAGAAATCCACTTCGCCCGTGTAGAGTCCGGTGGCGAGGGTCAGAGCGGAGGTCGGCCCGGTAAGGCCGGGCTCGGGCGTGGCGAATTTGGTCCCGATGGCATTGATCGCGTGGAGGAAGGAAAGATTCCCCGCCGGGAATGCCGGACTCACGCCCGGACGACTCGTGGAAGCGACGGGCGGCGTCAGCACGCGGAAGAATAAATCAGGCGTGCTCGTCGCCATCGTGAGGTCGGCCGGCGTGGCTTCCAGTTGCGCCCAGTAAAGCTGGCCGTGGTAGCCGGGGAACTCCGGGTAGTCCCATTGTTTCCCCGTGTCGGTCCAGTTTGCGGTCTTGTAATGCACCGCCACTTCCTGGCCGGCGCGACGGTTTTTCCAGACGCGATACGGCCCCTGCCCCAGCCAGCGCATCGCGGTGACGTTCATTTCAGGAAAATCAAACGTGATCCCGAGCCACGGCTGCGGCCCGGTCAGCGTGTAGCGATAGCGCAAATTCAGCCAGCCGTTTGGCCGA
>DAOLDN010000443.1:0-3467 GCA_035327385.1 Verrucomicrobiota bacterium
GGACTGGTCAGCGAGATCTTCGTGAAGTTTGCCATGGAAGCCACCTCGGTGGTCCCGTCGGCGGCGAGTGTGGCCGCGTGTATCGTGGCGGCGTTGCCTCTCAGATCGGGCGGTTGAGGTTTTGACAGGACGATCATGACGTTCATTGTGCCGAACAAGTTCTGGCTTCCCACCCGGATTGCGCTGGCCGGCCTGTTGGCATGCGTTGCCGCCGCGTCGGACTCGGTGCAATCACAAGGCTTCAATTTCAGCGGCGTGACCGAAGGCGGCACCGTCGGTCTGTTCGCCGGAACTGCGACGACGAACCTTGCCGTCACCGCCACGCCATCCGTGTTCACGGGTTCGACGAACGTCGTGTTCACGCTCGAATATCAGGGCAGCGTGATTGTGAACCGCACGTCGCCGCCTCCGTATTCCACGACGTTCACCAATCTTGCGGCTGGAAAATATTTTCTGACCGCGACACTCGCCGCCGCGGGTTCATCGTTGAGCAGCGACGTGAGTTTTGACATCGCCGCCAATTCGCTGCAACCGGCCAACGATCATTGGGCCGGCGCGGCGCTCATTCCAGCGGTTGGAATCACCGTTTCCGCCACGAATCATCAAGCGACAGGCGAGGCGAACGAGCCGATGCACGGCGGCGCGGCGGGCGGACGGTCCGTTTGGTGGAAATGGACCGCGAACTTCAACGGGCCGGTGACGGCGACGACGCGCGGCAGCGGACCCGATACGGTGCTGGCCGTTTATACCGGGACCAATCTGGTGACGTTGCTGATGGTGGACTCGAACAATGATGCCGGTCTTGGCACAAACGTGTTCAGCCAGGTGAATTTCAACGCGGTGTCGGGCACGGAGTATTTTTTTGTGGTGGACGGCGCTGTGACGGAGTCCGGCTTTGTGGACACGGGCGTCGTGCAATTGCGTCTGCTGGCGTCGTCGCCTCCAACGGTCACGGTCACGTCGCCGTTCAACGGGATCGCGATGGTGGTTTCGACGGACACCACGCTGACCAATACCGCTGTCACGGTCACGGTAACGGATCCTTCCGGGGTCGCGGGTGTGGAGTATTGGTTTGATGGCGGCGGCTTGTCCAGTTCGGGATCGTTGAGTCCGCCGTATCAATTCGATCTGACGAATCTTGTGGCCGGGGATTATTGGCTGTCGTTCGTGGCGGCGAACAACGACGGGTTGATCACGGTGGCGCACACCGGATTTGCGGTCATTCCACTTGGCGCGCGGCTGGTATTCGCGGACATGCCGGCGTTGACGACGAGCGGATTCCGTTTCGCGTTCACCGGTTTGCGCGGGTCAAACTACTATCTCCAGGCTTCCACCAATCTCGATGTGTGGTGTTCGACGACCAGTTTCACGAATTTCTCCGGCGTCGCGAAAGTGACCGACACCAACGCCGCCACACTGGGCAGACTCTTTTACAGGGCGGTGGCTGAATGAACGCCAAATCCACGAAACTCAATTTGGTCGCCATCGTGCTGGGCGCGTTCGTGGCCGTTTGTTGTCAGATCGCGCGGGCGGAGACTCACACGGTGATCATTGATGGCGGCGCGTACAGTCCCCCGGAACTGGCGATCAACGTGGGTGACACCGTCAACTGGTTTGCCGTGGAGGGCGACCACACTGTCACGTCGGACACCGGCGTTTTCGATTCCGGCGAGATCTTCATGGAGGAGACGTTCACGCACACGTTCACCGCCGTCGGACAATTCGGTTATCATTGCACGGTTCATGGTTCGCCCGGCAGCGGCATGTTTGGCACCGTCTTCGTCAACGAAGGCGCGGAGAATCAGCCTCCCGAAACACCGTCGAACCTGCTTCCCGTCAACGGCGCGACCAACCAGCCGTTGACCGCGCAACTGGCGGCTTCGCCGTTCAGCGATCCGGACCCGCTCGACTTTCACGCCGCCAGCCAGTGGATCATTCGTCGTGCGTCCGACAACCAGATCGTTTTCGACAGCGGAACGGACACGGTCAACAAGACCAATCTCACCGTGCCCGTCGGTGTGCTGGCAGAAGGCAGCAATTACAACTGGCAGGTGCGCTATGAAGACGGTCGTGACGCGTGGAGCGGGTATTCCGCGCCCACGACATTCCGCACACTCGTCGCCGTGACGGCCAATGGTACCGGACTCAAAGCTTCCTATTACAATTCCGTGGCGTTCACGTCGCCATTGACGATTGAAACCAACGGCCCCGTCAGCTTCAACTGGGGCGTCGCCCGTCCCAATCGCAGGGTCACGGCGGATACTTTCGGCGTGCGCTGGGAAGGTTCGATCCTGCCCCAATACACGGAGACGTATCGCGTTCAACTCCAGTTCCGAGGCAGGGCGCGCGTGTGGGTCAATGACCAGTTGATCATCAACGAGTGGGAGGGCTGCGCTTTCCCGCAGTCGCGCTGGGGAACGGTGTCGCTGGTGGGCGGCCAACTGGCGTCCATCCGCATTGATTACGGGGCGGACGCCACCGGAGCGCAGGCCGTGTTGCGCTGGGCCAGTCCGAGCCGTTCCGCCGAAGTCATTCCCACGAACCGGCTGTTCCCAACCGCACCTTGAAGATGATGACACGACGACAAATGATGCGGAACAGCGCGCTGGGCCTGGCGGCGTTGATGGTTTCGCCACGGCGACTCTTCGCGGAGCATCATCCCCAATCGCCGTCGGGCACGAGTCCGATGCTGACGCCGTTTGTGGACGCGCTGAAGATCCCGCCGGTGTTGACGCCGGTGATGCGGGGCAAGACACGACTTTACACGCTGACGATGAAGGCGGGCCTGGCGAAGGTGCATCGCGACCTGCCGACGACCGTCGTTTGGGGTTTCAACGGACTGTATCCCGGCCCGACGATCAAGGTTGTGAAGGGCGAACCCGCGATCGTTCGCCAGATCAATCAAGTGCCCGACCACAACGTCATGGAAACGGGCCACGAAGAAATGGACGGCATGCACCCGGCGGTGCATTTGCACGGAGCGCATGTGCATCCATTGGACGACGGCCATCCTCGCGAAGCCATCGCGCCCGGCGGGTTTCGCGATTACCATTACCCGAACCGTCAACTGGCGACGACGCTCTTTTACCACGACCACTCACACGGCATGACGGGCCTGCACGTGTATCGCGGACTGGCGGGGGCCTACGTCATCGAAGATCCCGCGGAACAATTCCTCGGTCTGCCGCAGGGTGACTTCGACATTCCGTTGATGATTCAGGACCGGCTGTTCAATCCCGACGGATCGTTTCATTACATGCTGGACGCGAACACCCGGGAAACCGGAGTGCTGGGCGACACCATCCTCGTCAACGGCGTGGTGCAACCCCATCTCAAGGTGGCGCGGCGCAAATACCGTTTCCGGATCGTCAACGGCTCGAACGCCCGCATCTACGAGCTTCAACTCGGTTCCGGCCAGCCGTTGATACAGATCGGCACCGACGGCGGACTGCTGCCCAAACCGTATC
>DAOLDN010000444.1:0-3458 GCA_035327385.1 Verrucomicrobiota bacterium
TCATCATGCTGGGCACAGCGTTTGTGGTGTGGCAACGGCTTGCGCGGCAGAGGCTGGAATTCCCTCCGCACTGAAGCGCCGTTGACTCAGCGTAAAAACATTCCCGCCGCCGCGTCGGCAAAACGCAGACCGCGTTCCGTGAGCTGAAATCGTTCATCCGTGATGCGCCCCAGTCCTCGACCGGCGAGATCGTTCATTTCCGACGCCCACTCGTTTCGCAGATCGTAGCCGGTGGCGGTTTGAAAATCCCGGAACGGCCAGCCCGCGACCATCCTCAATCCGAACGCCGCCGTCTCGCCAGCCCTTTTCAGCGGCGGTAGTTCCTCGCGGGATTCGATGGCGCGTTTACCGGCCTCCAGTTGCTCGCAATAAAGCTGCGTGTTGGACCAGTTCTTGGTGCGCACACCATTGACGTAGCCCGTGGCGCTGGGGCCGAGGCCGTAAAATGATCCGCCACGCCAGTAATTGACGTTGTGACGACAGGCGAATGATGGAGGGTTGAGGGTTGAGGGTTGAGGGTTGAGAGATTTGTTGCGCGCCAAGTTGGCGATTTCGTATTGCACGAATCCAGCTTGGGCGGCATGGGATTGAAGTTCCTCATACATGGCGCAGGCCAGGTCTTCGTCCACGTCAAACTCTCCGGCTTTCATCTGCGCGAACAACGGCGTGTCCTCCTCGTAAATCACTTCGTAGCTGGAGAGATGTTCGCTGCCCATCGCGATGGCCTCGGACAGTGTGCCACGCCAGATGTCCATCGTCTGGCCGGGAATGGCGAACATGAGATCAAGGTTCACATTGTCAAAGCCCGCCGAGCGAAGGATGTCGAACGATTTGAAAACCATTTCGCGCGAATGAACACGCCCCAGGCGGTCGAGAAGATTCTCGTCCAACGATTGAACACCCATCGAAACGCGGTTGACGCCAAACGACCGCAGCAATCGCGCTTTGTCGAGAGAGACAGTGGCAGGATTACATTCGACCGTGAATTCGCCCGCTCCGAGCAAGTCCAGCCGCTGCATCGCGCCCAAGATGAATTCCCACTGGCGAAGGTTCAGCAATGACGGTGTTCCGCCGCCGAAGAAAATGGTGTCGGGCCGCAGGTCGTGCGCGACGAGTTCCAGTTCGCGGACGAGGGCGTTGACGTAGCGGTTGATCAGTTCGCCGGAGGACGCTTCCGAGTAGAAGGCGCAATACTCGCACTTCTGCGCGCAGAAGGGCACATGCACATAAAGGCTTCGGACGCCGCCGGGTCGCGTACTCATGACACGACAGGGTAACGCTTACGCACGCCGTGGGCGACGCAAAACTCCTTTGTGATGTAGAATGCTCCGTTGAACGAAGTCAGGCCGCTTGCAGCCTTTGAACATTCAGGGCTTTCAAGCCCTTGTCACTGTTGACAATTTCGAAGGTGACGTTTTCGCCCTCATTCAAGGTCTTGAAACCGGAACCAAGAATGGAGGTGTGATGCACAAACACATCCTGTCCTGAATCCTGGGCGATGAAGCCAAAGCCCTTCTTGTTGTCGAACCACTTCACTTTGCCACTAGCCATACTCTCTTCTCCTGGGTATGCCTCCCCGCTTTCACATCAACATCATCCCACGCTGTCGCTCCAGCATGCCTATGATGTCGCGCTCTTGTGATTTTTTGGGGCCAGCGTGGGCGACAATAATCAGGCGTTATGACAGAGTCAAGTCTTAGTTTTACGAAAGTCGTTGCAGAGCAATGAATAACCCTGATTCCGGGATTCAATTTCCCTGGGCTAATCCACTCGCAACGCCTGCTCAAGAAGTTGTGGCAGATGCGCTAACACAGCCGCGTTCGAAACGGTCAATGTGGCACCGGCGCGCTGGAAATCGTCAACCGCCTTCTTTGCAAACGAATCCCCGAACACAATCACCGGGATATGGGCTATCGCGGGGAGCTTTCGCAACTCGCGGATGGCGCCGGGCACATCGCGGCCCACAATCTCCGAATCCGCAAAAACCACCAGCGGTCTTTCCTCACTGGAGAGAGACACAAGATCCGCCGGGTCGCTGAAGGGATGGACACGATAATGAATATCCTGCAACCGGTTCACCAACTGGCTGCCGGGCGTCAGTTTTTCATAAAGGACCAATGCGAGCGGTTGACTCACCCGCGAAGATTGAGCGAGACGAAATCAAAATGCAAAAAATTTCCGGAGCGCGATCCGCCCGGCAACCGGAGGTCAGATGCCGCGGTTCATCCGCCACAACAGCAAGGCACCCACTCCGAGGAAAAGAAAATTGGGCACCCATACGATGAGGTGAGGATACAAATCCGACCGCTCCGACAACCCACGCACCACAAACATGAACGAGTAATAGACAAACACCAACACCAGCGACAGGGCGAAACCGATATTCGTCTCGCGCCGATGCACACGAATGGCCAGCGGAACTCCCACCAATGCGAAGCCAAAACAGGCGAACGACGACGCCACCTGCTGGTGCATCTGCACTCGCAACGGAGACGTCACCTCCCGGAGACCCCTCTCGATTTCTCGCGCCGTTGCCGTTGTTTCCGTCGCCGCAGAGTTCGTTGAAACAACGGCTGCCGCCGACCGGTGGATTCCTTGTTCCAGTTCCATCAACTCCTCTCGGAGCTGGCCGAAGGTCATCTCCGAAACCTTGGGCGCCCGGGTTGAGGCGGATTTTGACGGCGTATCCAGCCGGAAGGTGTAGCTGTCGGAAATACTGACCAGCGCCCGTCCGCCCGCAACCATGATGCTTTTTGGCTCGAACAACTCCATGATGATCTGGCCGGTCTGTTCATCCCTGCTGATCCGCCCACGGGGAGCGCGGATGGTGGTGATGGCATCCTCGTCGGTGGTCACCACCATCACGTCCTGAAGCTGCTGATTGCGATTCTTGCCGATGTAAACGATGTAGCCGCTGAAATCCTTGATGTAACGGTTTTCCGGAAACCTCATGTCCGCAATGCCCGCCTTCATTTGCGAGGCGAGGCTTCGATAAGCCATGCGGCTGCGCGGCCCTATTTCCATATTGATCAAGGCGCACAGCCCGGAAAGCAACAGGTTTAGAATCACGACCGGCGTAGTCAGGGCCACCAGACTGATGCCGCTAGCGCGAGCGGCCGTCAGTTCATTGTCCGCGCTGAACCGTCCGAACACCAGCAACGCGGCGGTCAACATCCCCATCGGCAGCGCAAACGCCCACACAAACGGGATCAACAATCCCACAGCCTTCAATAGCAGGCCAGGCGATGCCTGCCCCTGAACCAGCAACGAAAGCACGTCGCGCAACACACTGCCCGCCAGCAGAACAAACGTGAACACCGCCACCGTCATCAGCAACGCGATGAGAATCTGCCGCGTCAGATAGAGGTGCAGTGTTTTCAATTCGACGGGAATGTGAGGCTTTGAGCCGCGTCCGACAATGAAAGAAAGTGGTGGCTGGAGACGGAATCGAACCGCCG
>DAOLDN010000445.1:0-3435 GCA_035327385.1 Verrucomicrobiota bacterium
CCGCCGATGTTCGTCGTGTTGTTGATGAGCCACGTGAGGGATTGGGCTTCGACATGTAAGATGGAAAACGTGGCCAGAATCAGAGCCGGCGGGATAAATCCGGGGTGCATGTGTCGCGCCAACGTCTCCGACATGAGAAGCCAGGTCAAGTTTCCTTTGCCGCTTCGTCTTGCTGCGATGTGATTAAAAGTGGGTGAGGAGCGCCGGTCTGCGACCGGCTTTTGGGGTGCGAGTCCCGGAGTATGGCCACGTTTTCTGCGACCTTTGTGCCGCATTTGCATCTCCCCGCCCAAAGCCGGCTGCAAGCCGGCGCTCCACCAGCAGGGCGGCTCACCCACTTTTAATCACACCCGGCTTTGCCGCGCTTGGCGCGGTGCACAATTCAGCCGGATGATTGCATTTTTCGCGGAGAAAATCTGCTGGCGGGCTTCCGGCGGTTTTGTATCGTGATTCTCCCGCAAACGGAACCGGGCAATTTATGGAACCTAAAGCTGACATCGCACTCATTGGGCTGGCCGTGATGGGCCAGAATCTGATTCTCAACATGAACGACCACGGCTTCACCGTCGTGGCCTACAACCGGACGACCGAAAAAGTGGACGCCTTCCTCGCCAACGAGGCCAAGGGCACAAAGGTGCTCGGCGCGCACTCCATCCCGGAAATGGTCGCGCAACTCAAGAAGCCGCGACGCGTGATGATGCTCGTCAAGGCCGGCAAACCCGTGGACGAATTCATTGACCAGTTGATCCCGCACCTTGAAGCGGGCGACATCATCATTGACGGCGGCAACTCGCTGTTCGAGGACACCAATCGCCGACAGAAATACGTCGAGAGCAAGGGACTGCTCTACATCGGCACGGGCGTCAGCGGCGGCGAGGAAGGCGCGCGTCGCGGCCCCAGCATCATGCCCGGCGGTTCGCCCGCGGCATGGCCACACGTGAAGGCGATTTTCCAGGGCGTTGCGGCCAAGGTGGACGACGGATCTCCGTGCTGCGACTGGGTCGGCGAAATGGGCGCGGGCCATTACGTGAAAATGGTCCACAACGGCATCGAATACGGCGACATGCAGTTGATCTGCGAAGCCTACAACATCATGAAGAACGGCCTCGGCATGAGCGCCGACGAAATGCACGAGGTTTTCAAGGATTGGAACACCGGCGACCTCGACAGTTACCTGATTGAAATCAGCCGCGACATTCTCGCCAAGAAAGACGACGACGGCTCGCCGCTCGTGGACAAGATTCTCGACACCGCAGGCCAGAAAGGCACGGGCAAGTGGACGGTCATCAATTCGCAGGACCTGGGCATTCCCATCACGCTGATGGCGGAGGCGGTTTATTCCCGTTGCGTGTCGGCGCTCAAGGACGAGCGCGTGAAAGCCGCCCGCAAATTGAAAGGCCCGCGCCCGGCCCTGGGCAGTGTGGCCGCGAACCCGGAGAAAAAGAAGGCGTTCATCGAAGACATCCGCCTGGCTCTTTACGCGTCGAAGATCGTCAGTTACGCGCAGGGTTACATGCTCATGCGCGCGGCGGCGAAAGACTACGGATGGAATCTCAACTACGGCGGCATTGCGTTGATGTGGCGCGGCGGGTGCATCATCCGCTCGCGATTCCTCGGCAAGATCAAGGACGCCTACGACAACAATCCCAAGCTCACGAATCTGATGCTCGACGATTATTTCCGGGGCGAAATCAAGAAGGCGCAGAAAGGCTGGCGCAACGTCGTGGCAACGGCGGCCAAGAAAGGCATTCCCGTTCCCGCCTTCAGCACGGCGCTGGCGTTCTACGATCAATACCGTTCCGCTGTGCTTCCCGCCAACCTGTTGCAGGCGCAACGCGATTACTTCGGCGCGCACACCTACGAACGCGTGGACAAACCGCGCGGAGAATTCTTCCACACCAACTGGACGGGTCGCGGCGGCACGACCGCCAGTGGCACATACAACGTGTAACCAACGGAACGCTGTTCCGACGGAGGGGACAACCAAAGGCGCGGGCAACAGCCCGCGCCTTTGACGTTCAACGCCGGATTGCTTCCATTTCCCCGTTTGGACGCACGCATTGCGGCAAAAGCTCCAAACTCCAACATCCAATCTCCAGAAAAACACCAAACCCCAAATTCCAACCAGCGCCGCTGACAGCGATTTGTGTTTGATACTTGGATGTTCTTTGGAGCTTGGAGCTTGGAATTTGGAGTTTTTACATCGTTGTCCCCATTACTGGTGACTGGTTGGGAACAGGGCTTCTGTTAACTTCATGGCGTGTTCGCTGCACCAGGTTCTCAGGTGCGCGTGTGTGAAAAGGCCGGACCTGTTGTCCGGCCTTTCTCTTTTATTATTTCTCCAACGTTTCCTGTTGGTAACAGCGAAAGATTGCACCCCTCATAATCGCGCATCCGGCAGCGCACGCCAGTTTCCACCGTCAAACCATTCACCTTTGCTGCCAGACTCATCCAGCCGCGCGGGGATTCCAATGGCACGCAACGCGGCGACAGCCACAGCTTCAAATCCCGCCGCATCCGCCCGACCTGTCGTCCAGATGACGCGAATGCTCATCGGCGCGGAAGAATCTGTTTGCAGTTCCAACGATCTGCTGAGTTCACGTATAACGATCTCAACTGCCGCTTGCGGATCGGATTCGCGCCGGATTCGCGGATAAAAATGCTCCCACAAGCACCGACGCCAGTTCATTTCCGTGTCGTAGGCAGGAGAGATTTGTGGAGACAACACGAAGTTGCGATACAGGTCGTCGTCAATCGTCCAGCGAACGAGAGTGCGGTTGTAGTCCGCCAACGCAACATGATCGAGCAAAATGCTCAACTGTTTGCCCCGCCACAAGCTCCCCTCCTGGGAGGGGGTGGGGGTGGGTTCTGCTGCGAGGAAATCAAAATCGTCCCGATGCGCGGGCTGAACCAGCCGGTTGCGCGCAATGGCCAGGGTGCGGTCAGAAACGGATAATCTGGGTGTAATGACATGAATCGCAGTCAATGCAACCGCCACAAACGCGAAAAGCCCGGCAATCCACCAGAGCACTCTGGCAGCACGCGGATTTCCGATGGATGGAGCGCCGGTCTCCGAACCGGCGGATTGCTGCGTGTCGCCAGACACGAGCCGATTTGGAAATCGGCGCTCCGGATCATCCATTGAGATCAGCCGGCCCAGTTCCAGCAACGTCCAGAACACCACCGCCGTCGCCAGTTTGAACAGGCCGCCGTCAAACCAGAAGCCGGTGAGCAACACAAGAGCACCAGCGCGGCTGCATGATGAGAAAGAAGATGGAGGATAGAGAATGGAAGATGGCGGGTCGCCACGCGATTGGCGGAATGAGAGCGCGATGTATCCGACGAAACACAACAACGCCGGCGCGCCCGCTGAAATGCCGAGCATGAAATAGTCGTTCATTTGAATCGCCGCCGTTTCCTCCAAACGCGGCGCGC
>DAOLDN010000446.1:0-3430 GCA_035327385.1 Verrucomicrobiota bacterium
CAGTGGTTGCATTGGGGCGGGCTCCGAAAGTAGTCTCCCTTGCGCACAGCACGTTTGGGAAAACAGGGTGGAAACCGAAACGCGTGCGACCGGTTGTGGATGCGTGAATTATGCGCCCACAA
Organism: Verrucomicrobiota bacterium; assembly: GCA_035327385.1. Taxonomy (GTDB): domain Bacteria; phylum Verrucomicrobiota; class Verrucomicrobiia; order Limisphaerales; family JADLHS01; genus DAOLDN01. Next base: position 123 of record DAOLDN010000446.1, read on the forward strand.
CGGCCAATTCAAATCACAACGCACCGAAACTCGTCACCGAATTCATACATGAGACTTGTATCACGCTTGAAAGTGTTGGCTCTCTTTGTCCTAGCCTCAGCAACGTTCACCCCGATAGCCAACGCAGAGGCGGTGACCTTCTGGTTCAGCGGCTCGGTTGACTCCATCAGCAATCCGTCCAATGCCCTGCCCTCGGGCATTAACATCGGCACGCCCTTCGCCGGCCGCATCAGCTATGACCCCGCGTTGGTTTACAGCTCGATAAGCAACACCTTTCCCGCCGGGACCGTTGCCGACTATTACTACAACAATCCCACCGGGCTGTCGGTCCTGGTCCAGATCGGCGGCCACACCTTGACCAATGCCGCCCTCGTGTCCCAACACACCGACGGCGTCCATATCTACGACAACTACAACAACACCGATGAATTCATCGTGGAGGTTGGGTTCAATGGATTGGTGGCGGGAGAAACCTCCTACACGAACTGCTTCTTCGTCGTACACCTGCGCGACAATACCAGGACGGCGTACACCAACGCGGCCCTGCCCGTGGTTGCGCCGACGCTGAATCAGTTTGCGACCAGCCGCAGTTTCAGTTGGTTTTTGCGCAATGCCCAAGGCGCGTATATCGCGTCGGCGGAGGGCGAAATCACGAACCTCGGCGCGGACGAACTGATCCGGCTCAACATCCGTCAACTCGACACCGGCCACGCCCAACTCCGCTGGCCCGTCAACGTGCCGGGGTTCACGGCTCAGTCCACCACCAACCTTGCCGGCGGCGACTGGCAGAACGTCACAAACACCGTCACTGACTCCGGCACAGAACACGCCGTCACAGTCCCCACCGCCGGTGTCCCTTCCTATTTTCGCCTCAAGAAATAATCCCGGCTCACTGAACAAACAATAATACAAGACCCATGAGCAACACCCAAAAGCAACTCATCGAAACACCCGCCAATGTTCCCGGCGGCGCGCAATACCAACACCTCGCCTACATGGACGCCTACGACGCCGTCCTCAACATTGATTACGCCTTCGTCGCCTACAAGGAAACCGACAGTTTCGGCTGGCGGGTTCGCATCAAATCCTCACAAACCGCCGGCGCGGTGTTTGAACCCGACGCCATGAAGAGCAACGCCCGCTCCACCGGCGCGCAGGGCAAGCCGTGGTTTCAGTGGGGTTACAGCTTCGATCCGGGCGCTGGCGATCCGCGCTGCATCCAATTCCGCGTTCACGTCGCCAACGACCAGCCGAGTGAAATCGAAATCTTCGTCCAACTGCGCAAAGCCGACGGCACCGCCGACGCGCCCAAGTCAGTAAAATTCCCCTGGCCCGCGTGAAGCACAGAGCCTCTCACTCACAAATCTTAATCTTAATCCTCTTCTCAATCCCCCGTCAGATTTGGAGCAAGGAAAAGATTAAGATCAAGAATTCCAAACTGAAAACCACGTCATGAATCCCAATCTCAAACTTGCGCCTCGCACCTTTGCGGCCCGCATTGCCGATCTTGGCTTCACAGCGCAACTGCCCGCCGATTGGACCTCGCATGAACTGCCGCCGCAGGAACTGGAATTCAACAATCCCACCTTCTTCCTGCCGCTGGCCATCATCGCCGCGCCCCATGCCGCCATTGTCTTTGTGTTCGCAGCGCGGCCCGCGCACGACGACGGCACATTGCACGATTGGGCCATGTATCATCTGCAACACAACAATCTCCAGCCCCGCGCCGTTGGCACGAGCCAGATTGCGGGCGTGGCCGCTGTCACCGGTGAGGCGTTGCAACAATCTGAACTCGGCCCGGTCGTCGTCCGTTTCGCGTTCTTCGAGGACGGCGGACGGCTGGTCAATCTCAGCCTCGCGGCCCCGGAACTGTTCGCCGACTCCGTGCGCGACGCCTGGTTCGAGATGATAAAATCCTTCACGCTGGCAACGCCCAAAGGTTCACGATTCGCCAGTCCCGCTCAATGAGCATGACCATTGACAACCTGCGCGTGGATCATCGCGTGACAGTTCTCCGTGACTTCACCGATGCCAACGGCGTCACGATGCGCGCGGGTGACAACGGTGTCTTGCGCGGCCTTTCCTGGGATCAAATCCGGATGGAAATCCATATCGTGATCGAACGCGCGTCCGGAAAACTGGACCTGGTTTTTCCGTTGAAGGCCCAAACCGGTCCGCGCAACGGTCACATGCGCGAGTATTTTGAATTGGGCGAGGATGTCTCCACGCCGCGCGTCATTCCGGCGTTTCACGATCAGTCCAAGCGTCAGATGATCGTGCCGCCGCCGGAGAAAACTACTGCGCTAATGAACACCTCGTCATGGGCGCGCATCGCGCAAAGCACCGACGGCCCGGATCGGCTCGAGGACGTCGAAAAGGAAATGTTGCGCTCCATTGATCACATCGGCGTGGCGGCATCCATCGCGGAGATTTATGCGCAGCGGATGCGGGCGTTTCAACGCGCTGGCAACGAAGCGCGCGCCATCGCCGCCTTCAAGCTTGCGGTGGATTGGATGGGCAGCTACGCCGCTTCGGCCACCAGCGGCGGCGAAGGCGCGGCGCTCTCCTACGAACGCGACCAATTCCGGGAAGCCCTCGCCCGCGAATTCGGCTATGACCCGACGGAGGATAGCCGGCCACCCGAATCGCATTGCCAACTGCCATGAAACTCATCCTTCCCATCCTCGCCATGGTTTGCACGGTGCTGGCTACCCTGACGGCGCTCGTGTTCTGCCTGGCCGGGGGCGCAAATGCCAGCCCCGCCCAAATCCGCGCGCTTAAACTCTGGATGGCCGGCATCTCCCTGCTCGGAGTCGCCGGCGTGACCGTCAGCATTTTTCTGATTCGCGCGGGCCAACCCGGCTGGGCAGCCGTTGCCGCGATTGCGCCCACAATCATTTTCGGCATCATCCTCGCCATCGCCCTGCTCAAATGAACACTCTCCGCTGGATTCTCGGTTCCATTGCCGTCGTGTTGGGCGGCGGATTCGTGATTCTCGTCCTGTTCGGAAACGCATTCCGTAAATCATTTGGCGCGTCGGAGCACGGCCCGTTGTTCATCGGTCTGCCCGTGATCGGTGTCGGCCTGCTGCTGGCCGCGATTCTGTTTCCGTCCAGCAAACCGCTGCTCCACGTCGCGACTGCCGCCACCGCTGGGTTGGTGGGATTCTGCGGCTGGCAAATTTTCGCGAAAGACGAAGCGCCACTCTGGTTCGCGGTCGAGCATCCCGCCGCATGGGGCGGTTCACTCTACCCATGAACCGCAATCTCACCTATCTCATCGGCCCGGAAACTGTGCTCGCGCTCTTG
>DAOLDN010000447.1:0-3424 GCA_035327385.1 Verrucomicrobiota bacterium
TTCAGAGTGGCGGTCCATGTGAGCATCACCGCGTCTGCGGTGTTGAATACCCACACGAACATGAACGGGCTTTGCGGCCCGAGCCAACTCACAAGGCTGAAACTGAAAATCCGCATCAACACTCCGACCATCTCGATGGTCTTGATGTTCCGCAACACGAATGAATTCATGTCGGCAGCATCGCGAAATCAGCCCGCAAACGCGAGTGGATTACGACAACAACCAGTCTCGGTCGGCCCACCGGAATCCATGCTGCACAGTCGCGAGAAAAGTCTGCGAGCCGACAGCCCCGACCATCATCGCCTTCAAAAAAACGAAGCCGACGGGTTGAAGATATGGAAATGTTGCCTTTTCGCTCCCGCCGTCCGCCACCACAATTCTCGTGCGGACTTGCAAAATGCCCCAAGCGGGTGCATAGGCATGTCATGCGATTGCATACGATCATTCTCGCGGGGCTGCTGGCCGTGACGTTGCCGGCTTGCGCCGAGCGGACATTGCCCCTGCTCAATGCCAATGGCGAAACCTACACGAACGTGACCATCCTCAAGGTCACCGCCACCGAAATCCATTTCACCCACTCGCGCGGCATGGCCAACGCCAAACTCAAGGACCTTGATCCCGGGACGCAAACGTTTTTCAACTACGACCCCGCGAAGGCCGGCGATGCGCAAAAGAAGCATAAAGACGCCAATGCCCGGCCTCAGCAACAGGTTCAGGAAACAAAGCCGAAATCGTCCGCAGTCAAGTCCGATTCGTCCGCCACAAAAGCAAAAGCCGCCAACAGCGTCGCCGACAACGACGAACCGGTTGTCAAAGTTCCAAAGCTTTACGCGCGGTCATTCATCAACAAGCCCGCGCCCGAACTGGTCGTTGAAAAGTGGCTCACACCCAAACCGAACACGAATGGAAAATTCGTGCTCATAGACTTTTGGGCGACTTGGTGCGGGCCGTGCCGGCAGTCCATTCCCGGACTGAACAAACTCGCAAACAAGCACAAGGACCGCATGGTCGTCATCGGACTGAGCGACGAAACGGAGGCGGAAGTCCGCGCGATGAAATCGCCGAAGATCGAATACAGCATGGCAATTGACACGCAGGACAGGATGTCGCGCGCAGTGCAGGTCACGGGCATTCCGCATGCTCTGTTGCTGGACCCGCAGGGCATCGTGCGTTTCGAGGGCATGCCACATTATTTGACGGATGCCGCGCTGGAAAAAATCTTCGCCAAATATTCGAACTGAAGGCGGATCAATTCAAAAGGAGCAGGAGCGCCATTCCCGCGACGGTGGTAAGAATCGTGACGGGGATTCCGAACTTCGCGTAATCCCAAAAGCCAATGTCCGCGTGGCCGCGGGCTGATTCCACGACGATGATGTTCGCGACCGAACCGAGGATTGTGAGGTTGCCGGCCAGTGTGGTCGCCAGGGCCATGACCTTCCACATCAACTCGGGATTCGCAAAGTTACCGATCCATTTTCCCGCCACGAGCACGAATGGCACGTTGGAGAAAATGTTCGAGCCGAGCGCGGAGAACCACGCCAGATTCCACGCCTGACTGTCCGCCGACTCGCCGAAGATGCCGCGCAGTTTCTCATAGCTTTGATCCGGAAGCCCCGTGCCGTTCAATCCTTCCACCACGACGAACAGTGCCGCGAAGAACAACAACAAGTGCCAGTCCACCAGCTTCAACACCTCGTGTGTGTCGCGTCGCGCCAGCACCATCACCAGAGCGCCGCCGCTCAACGCCGTCCACGCGAGATTAAACCCTGACACGAATCCCACGAACACCATCGCAAACGCGGCGAGCGTGATCGTCAACAGCCAGCGATCCAGCGGGCGGGGATTCGTGTTCTCCGATCTTTGGATGACTGCCGCGCGCAGCGTTTTTCGGAATCCAAACGCCAGCACGCCGTATTGGATCACGAGTCCGACGATGGCCACGGGGATCAATGCCAGCGAGAAGCGCACAAAGGGAATTCCCGAGAAATGGCCGATGATCATGTTTTGAGGATTGCCCACGAGCGTGGCCACGCTGCCGATATTGGCGCTCATGGCCAGAGCCAGCAGATAGGGCGCGAGCGGCAGTTTGCCGCGACTGATCACGGCGACGACCAGCGGCGTCAACATCAGGCAGACCGTGTCGTTCACCAGCAACGCGGACAGGAAGCCCGACGTGAACGTCAGGTAACCCAGCAATGCTTGCGGAGTTTTGGCGGTGCGCAGGATGGCGGCCGCCGCCCAATCGAAGAATCCGGCCAGAAACAGATAGGTGGTGAACAACATCATTCCCAGCAGCAACACCAGTGTGTTGTAATCCACGGAATGATACACCTGCTCCGGTGTCATCACGCCGCACGCAACCATCAACACAGCACCGAGCAACGCGGCGGCAGGCCGGTTCAACGGCAGCACCTTCAACCGCCGCCCGCTGATGAGCAGATAGGTGAGGCCGAAGATGGCGATACCGATGATTTCTTTCGTATTCACCCCGAAAAGTTAAGGAACCCAAGGCAGCCCAAGGAGAACGTGATTGGAAATGGAGCAGGTTGGGGGTTCGCCAATTCGACCCAGTTTATAAACTCCGCCTTGTGGACACCAAGGGCGTCCGTCTCTCGAGAAGTATGGCGCAACATCTTTCCATGTCACAATGTCCTCGGGTTGGATGTTCCGTTTAAAGGCCACTTGTTGTTCAAGAGACCATTGCGCTTTCGCACCATCAATTTGCCGAAGATTATTTACGCAAGCATAGCCTTGGTCTGGTGTTTCCCCGCCAAACGCGATGTCAATCAGTCGTAAGAATGTAATGGATTTTCACCGAGCGCAAAAATAGAAGGCGCGTGACTCGCACGCTCAACTTTCACGCTTATGTTGCAGATGACTGTCGTAGCAATCAGGACAACAATCCAAATGGCCACTCTCAAACCCTTCTTCTTTTTCATAGCCTCACTGGGATGTTTTGCATTGCCAAAAACTGTTTCACGGCGGCACCGGTGTAAGTGCCGAAATGAAAAATGCTCGAGGCGAGAACGGCGTCGGTTCTACTTCGCCAGCTTGAACAGTTCACCGACATCTACCGACACGTCGGCAAACGCCAGCGGCGATGCCTTGTCGCCGGCACGCAGGGTCGCGCTGGACCCGTACCCGGTGAAATGGGGTTCGCGGTACACCTCAAGGGTCTTGGCAGGCAGATTCAGAATCCAACACTCACGAACGCCCGCGCGACCGTAGGCCGGCAGTTTTTCCTCACGGTCAATTTCCAGAGAGGAGTCGCAGACTTCGATCAACAGGAAAACATCCTCCGGCACGGGATGGCGGCTCGTGTAGTCGTCGGGCGACGGTTTGAGCAGCATGAGATCGGGCTGCGGTTCGGAGTATTCGTCGAGATGCACCGGGTCTTGGGCGGAGACAATCCAGCGGCCTTTGG
>DAOLDN010000448.1:0-3423 GCA_035327385.1 Verrucomicrobiota bacterium
AAGCGGCAGAGGGCTGCCGCAGTCCAAAACCTCGCGGAATGTTCCAACGGGCTTTTTAATTCGGCCTCACTTTTAATTGAACCGCTCGAGAAAACGCCGAACTCTGCCGGATAATTCCGGCGTGCCTGCTCTCTGGCGCAAGCAGCGGCGGAGGCCATCAGGTTTGCCCTTGTTTCCTCGGGCATGAAATCATTACTGGACGGAATCGGGAAGTGAGTGCAATGTCCTTGTGTTCCGGAATTCTGCGAAACCGTCCTGATGGCAGGCCATGAAGTGGGGAAAGTTGCTGGCGTTTGTTGTTGGAGGATTGTCGCTCATCATACTGATGACGTTGCGTTCTCCATCGGGCCGTTTCGTCTCCGGTCCCGTCACGCATCCCGGTGCAAACCCGGTTCCGCGCGCGGCCAACCCTCCCGCCGCGTCTCCGGTTTCCGTTGTTTCAACTTCGTCGTCGCCGTCCCCTTCCACCGCAATCGCATCGGTTGCGACGAATCAGCCCGCTTCAGACATCGCGTCATTCGATGACTGGGCGCGTCGCCGTCTGGGAAACGATCCCGCCGCCGACGCAATTCACGGCGAAGCTCTCGCATGGAAACGCCGTCAGGCAATGCTGGAATTGATCGAGACCGATCCGGAACTGGCGCTGAAACTCGCCGCTCCGTTTTCCTGGCGGACGTCGCTGCCGGAAAACGTGACGCGCCACTTCGAGCAATGGATTGACGCGCGCGGCGACTTTGAAATGGCTCTGGCGGAAAGCGCCTCCGGCCATCACGACATCGCTTATCGTTGGGCAATCGTTGACGGGCAACGCTACAAGGCGTTCGTCCATGGCCGCCGGCTCATGCAGACTTCGCGACGCCAGATTCCGCTGCACGGCATCGCCATCGAGGACAAGATCGCGCTCACGCCCGATTCCATCCGGCTGCTGGACACAGACGAGGCCGGTGCGCTTTCCGAAGAGCGGAAGGACGCGGCGGACGATTCCTGCGCGGTCTGCGGTCGCAAGACCCATTCGAAATCATTGACCGGCGACATCGGCGGTGAACTCCGGCGTTTCTGCGGCAAGGAACACGTTGAACTGGCGAACGAAAGCCTGTTGCTCCCGGCGTTTGTCGGTCCGCCAACGTCGTCGGACGTCATGGCGGGCGGCAGCGACGCCTGGGCGCAGGGTCGCAAACAGGTGCTTTACATCCGGTTGAATTTCCCCGACGACCTCACGCAACCGAATTCGGAAGCTGCGGCTTACGCCACGATGGATTCCGTCAACGAGTTTTACGTCGAGAATTCCTACAATCAAACCTGGTTGAGCACGACGGTGACGCCGTTGTTGACGTTGCCCCGCGTCAAAGCGTGGTATGCCACGGCGGGGCCGGGCGCGTTGCTGGACGACGCGAGGGCGGTCGCCCGCAAGGCGGGTTTCGACACGGCGAACTATGACCGCGACATCATCAGTCACACGGAAGTGCCGGGTTACGACTGGGCGGGACTGGGTGTGGTGAACGGCAAGGGAACGTGGCTGCAAAGTTATGGCGTGCGGGTCACGGCGCATGAACTGGGCCATAACGCGGGTTTGTTGCACGCCAATTTCTGGGCGACGGACGAGCGTTATTCGGCGGTCTATGGCGGCGGGACTAACGTCGAATACGGCAACGGCTTCGACACGATGGGCAGCGGCACCAGCCATTTCGGGGCGATGTTCAAACATCAACTCGGCTGGCTTCCGCCCACCGCCGTTCATCCGGTGGTGACGGGCGGTGTCTATCGTGTTTATCCGTTCGACGCCTCGTTCCGCGAGAATGGGCGCTTTTACGCGGCGCGGGTGCGAAAGGACTCTGAACGCGATTACTGGCTGGAGTTCCGTCGCCTGTTTCCGGGCAACAACTCGTTGGTCAACGGCCTTCTGCTGAACTGGTCTTCATGGAGCCAGGGCCGGGGCGCGGGAATGTTGGACGCGCATCCGGCAACGATCAGCAGTGCGGACTCGCCGGTGGTGATTGGCAGGACGTTCAGCGACCGGCAGGCCGGAGTCCACATCACACCCGTGGCTCGCGGTGCCACGGGCGCCGAGCCGTGGATTGACGTGCGCGTTCATCTCGATGACAGCGCGAGAAACATTCCCTGTTGCCTGAAAGTCCAGGTCCAGCCCACCAACGCCGCTCCCGGTCAACTGGTTCGCTTCCACGCCACGGTGGCCGACCGTGACGACGATTCGTTCGCCTATTCGTGGTCGTTCGATGACGGCACGATTTCCCTGGACAACAGTTTGTGGGCTTACAAGAGCTGGCAGCAACCTGGCGAACACGTCGTGCGTTGCGAAGTCAGCGACATGCGCGGCGGCAGGGCCAGCGCAAACGTCGTCGTCACCGTCGGCGCTCCGTCCGGTTACCGCGTTTCAGGAGTGGTGATTGACGAGAACGGCAGCCCGGTCGAGGATGTGCTGCTGACGGGCGCAGTGGCCGCTCCGGGTGCGCCTGTGACGGGACTCACCGACAGCGACGGCGCGTTCGTGCTGACCGGGGTGGACGGACTGCTGGATTTCAGCCTCTCCAAATACGGTTATCGTTTCGAGCCGGTGGACTGGTACAATCCGCTCTACGTCACATCAAACACGTTCAACGTCCTGTTCATCGCGCGCCCGCTGACCAATGTGTCCCTTTCCCTCACCACGAATCTGCTCGTGGAAAATTCCGGCGTCGGCGGCCAGATGACCCTCAAGCGCACCGGCACCGTCAGCAACGAAATGACCGCGGTGCTGTTCGTTTCGGGAACGGCCACGATTCTCTCCGACATCGCCTTCACGCCGCCGTTGTCCGCCGGCACCAACCTTGTCGTGATTCCAGCGGGCGCCGACCGCGTTGTGTTCAATTTCACTCCGGTCAACAACGCCACCGTGGAACCGACCGAAACCTTGTATGTCTCCGTGCGCGAAACGGAGGAATACGTCGTGACCTCGCTCGCCGAACACGCCATCACCATTCTCGACGACGATCAACCCGCCGTGCCGGCGGTGTCGGTCGTGGCGCTGGACGGACCGGTGCTGGAGAACGGGATGAACCTGTCGGGTTTCGTGTTCACGCGCACGGGCGGCACGGGCGCCGATCTGCCCGTGACGTTTTCATCGGGCGGCACGGCAACGCCCGGCAAGGATTACGCGACATTGTTGGGAACGGTGATCATCCCGGCGGGCAGTTCCTCAGCCATCGTCCAACTGCGAATCCTGGACGACAAGGAAGTCGAGCCGAACGAAACCGTGATCGTCACGATCAGTCCCAGCCCGATGTATTCGATCTCTGGAGGCGCTGCCACCGCGACGATTCTTGATGACGACGTGCTTGTGGTGACGGTGTCGCCCACGTTGACAGGCTTGTCCGAGGCCGGCGGCACAGGACGGTTCACCATCAAACGCGATGGCGGCGTGACATC